>NZ_JAELTZ010000001.1:0-177767 GCF_016429115.1 Aquitalea sp. ASV15
CGGGCTTCATCCAGCAGCGACTGGCAGGCCAGTGCCGCCAGCTGGCTGGCCAGTTGCCCGGCCGGATCGGGTGCGAGGGCGCGCCGCATTACCAGCTCCGGAAGCGGGCCGGCGGCTGGTACAGCCCGTCCGACCAGCTCACCAGTTCGGCCATGCTCTTGGCGGCCAGCAGCGAACGGCTGGCCTCGCTGCGGCGGATGCCCAGGTCTTCTGGCAGGGCCACCAGTCCGGCCTGGCGCAGGGCGGCGGTGCTGGCCGGGTCGTGGCGCAGGCCGATGGGGGTGATGCCGGCCACGGCGGCGATCATCTGCCGGCGCTGTTCCAGTGATTCGGCCTTGTACAGATAGGCAATGCCTTCTTCGGTCAGCACATGGCTGACGTCGTCGCCGTAAATCATCACCGGGGCCAGCGGCATGCCGCTGTTGCGCGCCACTTCCACCGCGTCCAGGCTTTCCACGATGGTGGGCTGGCCGTTGCCCTGGAAGGTTTCCACCATTTGCACCACCAGCTTGCGGCCACGGGCCAGCAGGCTGTCGGTCTGGATCAGGTCCAGCCAGGCCGGGCTGGCATGGCGCCGGCCATGCGGGTCGTGGCCCATATTGGGTGCGCCGCCAAAGCCGGACAGCCGGCCATGGGTGACGGTGGAGGAGTGGCCGTCGCCATCCATTTGCAGGGTGGAGCCGATGAACATGTCCACCGCGTACTGTCCGGCCATCTGGCAGAAGGCGCGGTTGGAGCGCAGCGAGCCGTCCCGGCCGGTGAAGAACACATCGGAGCGGGCCGCCACATAGGCTTCCATGCCCAGTTCGCCGCCAAAGCAGTGCACGCTGTCCACCCAGCCGCTTTCGATGGCCGGGATCAGCGTCGGATGCGGGTTCAGCGTCCAGTGGCGGCAGATCTTGCCTTTCAGTCCCAGTTGCTCGCCGTAGGTGGGCAGCAGCAGTTCGATGGCGGCAGTATTGAAGCCCAGGCCGTGGTTGAGCGATTGCACCTGGTGCCGCTCGTAGATGCCGCGAATGGCCATCATGGCCATCAGCACGTGTACCGGCTTGATCAGGCGCGGGTCGCGCGTGAACAGCGGTTCGATAAAGAAGGGGCGGTCGGCCAGTACCACGAAATCCACCCAGTCGGCTGGAATGTCCACGCGGGTGAGTTCGGCCGGGTCGTCGACAATTTCATTGACCTGGGCAATGACGATGCCGTCGCGAAAGGCGGTGGCTTCCACCAGCGCCGGGGTGTCCTCGGTGCTGGGGCCGGTGTAGAGATTGCCGTGGCGGTCGGCCTGATAGGCGGCCACCAGCGCGACATTGGGGGTGAGGTCGACAAACAGCCGCGCATACAGCTCGACATAAGTATGGATGGCACCGATTTCCAGGCAGCCATCCTGTAGCAGCTGGCCGATACGCAGGCTTTGCGGGCCGGAGAAGGAAAAGTCCAGCTTGCGGGCAATGCCGCTTTCGAAAATGTCCAGATGCTCGGGCCGGCCCACACTGGGGATGATCATGTGCAGATCGTGCAGGCGGGCCGGATTGGTGCGGGCCAGGCTGCGCGACAGGAAGTCGGCCTGTTTCTGGTTATTGCCTTCCAGCACCACGCGGTCGCCGGGGGCGATCAGGATTTCCAGCGCAGCCGTCAGCTGGTCGGTGGGCAGGATGCGGCCGCTGGCCAGGTGGCTGGCCAGCTCGATGCGGCGGCGCTTTTCATTACGGCGGCGATTCCAGACCGGGGAGGGGGGTGAGGCTGCCAGCATGGGTGCTCCATATCGCAGATGAGAATGTCTGCAAGGTAGGCGCTGGCAGGCTGGCCATCAATCAAGCTGGCTGTCGAATTGTTAGCCTGAGGCTAATGGTTTGGCGGCAAGGCCACTGGCCGATATCTGCTGTCCCAGCATGCGCGCTTCGGCCAGCAAGGCCAGCAGGTTGGGGTCGCGCTCGCGGCATTCCTGCAGCAACAGGCCGATATGCTGGGTGCAGCGCCACTCCGGGGTCAGCGGGGTGAAGCGGATGCGCCCGGCAAACAGCGAGCTGACCCGGCCGGGCAGCAGGCTGAGGCCCACGCCGGCGGCCACCAGGTTCATCAGCGAGAAAATGTCATCCACCCGCATCACCACATCCGGCTGGTAACCGGCTTGCTCGAACAGGCGCTGGAAGTCGCGGCTGGTGGCGAAACCGTCGCTGAGGGCGACGAATTTTTCATGGCGGCAGGCGGCCAGATCGGCCATGGCGGCTGCCGGTGCCGGGCCGGCCAGCGAGGAGGCAAGAAACAGCTGGTCTTCGAACAGCGGTACCGCCAGCAAGCCCGGCAGGTTGCCATCGGCCGGCAGCGACATCAGCAAGGCGTCCACATCCTGGGCTTGCAGCTTGTCCAGCAACTGGGCGTTGGAGCCCAGCTGCAATTCGATGGCCAGCTCCGGCCGGCGCAGCTTGACCCCCATCACCAGCCGCGGAATCAGTTCCACCGTCAGCGAGTACATGGCGCCGATTTTCAGCTGGGCCGCGCCAAAACCGGCTTTTTCCCGCGCTTTGCGGATGCCGGCTTCCAGGGTCCGTCCGGCGTCCTCGGCTGCCTCGGCCAGTGCCAGCGCCGCGGGCAAGGCAATCAGCCGGCGGCCTTCGTTGCGGAACAGGGGGCAGCGCATGGCGTCTTCCAGCGAATGCAGGGCGCGGTGCACGCTGACGGTACTCATCTGCATGCGTTCGGCAGTGCGTGCCAGGCTGCCACTGGCCACAAAGGCGGCCAGGATCTGCAGTTTGCGCAGGGTGATTTCTTCACTGATCATCGCTTGACCTTGCCACTCAGGGGTGATGAGCGCCAGCTGCCACGGTGGCCGGTCTGGCGTTCAAGCTGGTTTTTGAAAAAAACAGCATAAATATCATGATGGCTGGAAAGCTGGAGGAATAGGCAAAAATCAGCATTTTCAGTTGTTTTCTTTAAATAAATCGAAATGGCTGAAATTTTTCAAAACATATGGAATGAACCGAGGTCACTGTTTATGCTGGCGGCAAAGCTGGAAAATCAAACGTTCCATCGATTTTCCACCACGCTCATGAAGGAGCCGACATGACTGATGCATTCCACAAAGACTGCCAGATTTTTACCGAAGCTGGTCACACATCGCAACTGACCGCCTACTACGAAAGCAGCCGCCGCATTGTCTGGCTGATGATGCATACCCACCCGCGCCCCAGTTTCAACCCGGCCTTGCTGGACGATGTGGAGGCGGTGTTCCGCGCGGTGCGCGACAGCAAGCTGCCGATTGATTTTTTCATTTCCGGCTCAACCGTGCCGCACATGTATAACACCGGCGGTGATCTGAGCCTGTTTTCCCAGGCAATACGCCAGCGCCAGCGCGCTGTGCTGTCCAGCTATGCCACCCGTTGCATTGATATCCTGTGCCATCTGGACGGCGGCTTTGGCCGCAATGTCATCACCCTGGCGCTGGTGGAGGGCAGTGCCCTGGGCGGTGGTTTCGAGGCGGCGCTGGCCCATCATTTCCTGCTGGCGCAGCGGGATGCCAAAATGGGATTTCCCGAGATTTCCTTCAATCTTTTCCCCGGCATGGGGGCTTATTCCTTTGTCGGGCGCAAGGCGGGGCAAAGGGTGGCCGAGCAGCTGATTGCCTCGGGCGAGGCGCCGCGAGCGCCCTGGCACCATGAAGTGGGGCTGGCCGACCAGCTGTTCGAGCCGGGCGAGGGGGTGATGGCTGCCAGAACCTTCATCGACACCCTGCAGCCCAGGCTGAACGGCATCCGTGCCATGCTGCGCGCCCGTCACCGGGTGTTTCCCATCCACCGCGAAGAGTTGATGGACATCACCCAGGACTGGGTGGATACCGCGCTGTCAGTGGAGGACAAGGATATTGCCTATATGGAAAGACTGGTTCAGCTGCAGAACAAGCGCGCTCGCGCCTGAGTAGCGGCAGCTGAGCCAGTGGCATGGCAGGCCCGCTTCAGGGTTTGCCATGCTGCTGCAGCCATTGCTCCAGCTGGTCGGCAGGCATGGGGCGGGCAAAATGATAGCCCTGGGCCAGGTCGACGCCTATCTCACTGATGAAGTCCAGCTGGCTGTCGGTTTCCACCCCCTCGGCCACGATCTGGAAATCGAGCTGCTGCGCCACCGCCACCATGGAGCGCAGCAGTGCCATGGAACGGGCATCAGCCGGAATGGCCCGGATAAAGCTTTGATCCATCTTGATGACTTGCAAGGGCAGCCGTGTCAGCTGCGACAGCGAGGAATAGCCGGTGCCGAAGTCGTCCAGGTGGATGTTGACACCCAGCGCACGCAGCGCGCTCATGATCTCGATGGTACGCCCCTCGTCCGAGGCGATGCAGGATTCGGTCAGCTCGATATCCAGCGGCGAGCGCTTAAAACCGTGCTGCTGCATGGCGGCCATGAAGTCGGACAGCAGCTCGGGGTCGCCCAGCTGGCGGGCCGACAGATTGACCGAAATGCGCAGCGGCTGCGGCAGGCTGCTCCAGCGCCTGGCCTGGGCCATGGCTTCGCGGATCACCCAGCGGCCAATCGGCTTGATCAGGCCGGAATCTTCGGCATAGCGGATGAAGCTCAGCGGCGGCACCATGCCGCGCTCGCTCGATTGCCAGCGGATCAGCGCCTCCACCGAGGTGGCGCGCCGGCTGCGCAGGCAGACCTGCGGCTGGTAGTGCAGGCTGAACTGGCCTTCCTGCAGCGCCTGGCGCAAGCCGCCATCCAGCCACATGCTTTCCTGCAGGTGGTTGTTCATCTCCCGCGAAAAATGCATCACGCCGCCCTTGTTGGCGGCCTTGGCGGCATACATGGCGGTATCGGCGTTGCGCACCAGCTCGCTCAGGCTCTCGCCGTCGGCCGGAAAGCTGGCCACGCCGATGGAGCAGCCGGAATACACCTGGATGTGTTGCAGGGTAAACGGCGTTTCCATCAGCGTGCGGATCTGGCGGCATACGCTGGCGGTTTTTTCCGGGGTGGCATCGTAGAGCAGCAGCAAGAATTCATCGCCGCCAAAACGTGCCAGCACGTCGCCAGGGCCGATCTGCTCGCGCAGCGCCTGGCCGACCCGGGCAATCAGCAGGTCACCGATGGCATGGCCATAGTGGTCGTTGATGTTCTTGAAGTTGTCCAGGTCGAGGAACAGCAGGTCGAAGGGTTTGACCGGCCTGGTGGCAACGGCCAGATTGATGATGCTCTGGATGGCATGGCGATTGGGCAGGCCGGTGGTGCTGTCGGTGCTGGCCTGTTCCTCCAGCCGTGCCTGTGCACGGCGCTGCTCGGTGATGTCGGTGCCGGAGCAGACCAGAAACCACTGGTCCACCGTGGCATTGCGCACCAGCCGGTTGCGCCACCAGATCAGGCGCGGACCGTCCTTGGTCAGGATGTGGCGCTCGGTTTCCCAGCTGTGCATGCTGCGGAAAAAGGTGGTGAGATTGGCGCGGATCTTTTCCGACTCTTCCGCCGAGAAAAACAGTTCCAGCGCGTTCTTGCCCATGACTTCGGCCTCGGTCTTGCCGGACAGCCGTTCGCATTCGCGGTTGAAGCGCTTGATATTGCCCTGGTCGTCCACGATCACGATCAGCGAGCTGACTTCGGAAATGACCTGTTCGGAGAAATTCAGCCCGCGCTCCATCTCGCGTCGCACGGCGGCGGTGTCATTGCACCAGGTGGCCACGCCGCGCCATTCGTCATGGTCGGTGCGGCGGCCAATCAGGATCAGGCCCAGCGGTATGCCTTCCAGCTGGGTTTCGATGGCCACGGTGGCGGTGGAGCCTTCCAGTTTGCGCACGTCTTCGGCCTGGGCATTGCTCAGGGCGATGGCGACGATCATCCGGTCGTCGGCATCGGAAAGATAAAGCGCGTTGGAGTCCGGCGGCAGTCTCCAGCGCGGGCTGTCCGTGCCAAAGCGCTGCGTCAACCAGGAGGAGGGCGTAAGGTCAATCACGTTGTTTCTTTCTGCATATGACGTCGTTTTAAATTAAAGCTATAAAAAGTGACATCAATTAAGCTGTTTTATGCAGTATATCGAGTCGTTGTTATTGCATAAATAAGCTTCTGTTCAAAAATTGCCGCAGTGCCGCGCTGCCCATCACCACCCACCAGCCCGCCGCACAGGCGCATGGTGGTCATGTCTTGGCAGATTACTCCAAATTTGTTTAAAGCTGTTATCAAGATGGTTTGTATGCGGGCAAGGCGGATTGCTGGCAGGGAGGCGTCAGCAGCTGTCTGACAGGACAGGTCGCGGGCATGCCGCCGCTGCGCGGAGGGGGCGGGCTGCTGTGGCAGCGAGTCAGGGCGGCGGGGGAATAAAAATCGCCCACCCGGCAAGGGGTGGGCGCAAGTTCCATAAGGATGGAGGAGGATTAACGCTGCCTAGTATCTGGTGGGCATTTCTTGCGGTCCAGTGCAACTTTCCCCTGGTTTGTGCCATATCAATACCGGCTGGTCGCCAGCGGCTTATCTGTGTGGCGAATAGCGATATCAGCAATGGGCATTTATCAATCCGCTGCTGTCGGGCTAGAGTGATGCCTGCAGTGCGCAAGTGCCTGTTGGCCTGCTATCGCGTGCGGGTGGCCGTTGCTGGCAGGAGCCAGGGCGGCGTTCTCTTTCATCTTTCATCCGGTATTGCCTGCAGATGGTCGGGCTTGTCATGAATGCATTGCTCACCCGTTTTTTACACACTGTCCATGCCGATTACTTCATGGAATTTCCGCTATGGAGCACGGCGGATGGGCAGGTGGTGGGTGAATTCATCAAGGTGCGCCTGTCCAGCCAGTTTGAGCCGGCCTGCGATGGCGCCGGCCAGTCGCTGGGTATGCTGGCGCGGCTGCAGGCTGTTGCGCCGGGTGGCGAGATCATGGCGGACGAGGCGCTGACACGGTTGACCCGCGTCAGTGAAACGCCGGTAGTGCTGGACCGCTTTATCCGCAGCCTGCATTTGCTCAACTACCTGCAAGCCGGCTATGGCGGGCAGGGGCTGATCCTGCCGGTATCCGCCTTGTTGCTGGAGGCGGTCAGCCAGGAGCATGGCCGGGTGTTTCGCCAGATTGTCGACCGGCTGGCCGGGCCGGCGCCGCGCATCGGCTTTCTGTTGCCGGCCACCTATGCGGCACAGCCAGCACGGCTGGCCGCGCTACGCGCCAATTACGCCCGCCATGGTTTTGCCACTTTCCTGCCCACCGGGCAGGGGGCTGCCGTATTGCAGCGGCTGGATGACGGCTGCTAGGCAGGCCCCGCGTTCAGCCCGCAAGCCGGCGGATCTTCCCGTGCCAGGGCTTATCCAGACAGAATGGGATGTGCAATGCAGTTGAATCGTTTGCTTGGCTATTTCCATCAATGGCCACCTGCCGTGGCCAGACAGCGGCCTACACTCAAGTTTTCCGATCACGGCACCTTTGCCCTGTATGGCGGGTTGCGGCTGGACAGTGTGTTCCAGCCCATCATGCAGCGCCAGGGCGGCGGCCTGCGGCCGGTGGCGCATGAAGCCTTGCTGCGGGTAAGCGACAAGACCGGCCAGCCGCTGGCGGTGGAGCATTTTTTTGCCCAGGCCAGTTGCGCCGAAGAGTTTGTCTATCTCGACCGCTTGAGCCGGGTGATCCATGCGCTGAATTTTGCCGCCCAGGCCGAGCCGGGCGAGTTGCTGTTTCTCAATGTGCATGGCCAGCATCTGCTGAGCATTGCCAGTGGCCGGCACGGTTCCACTTTCGAAACCCTGCTGGGCTATTGCGGCTTGCAAGCGCAACAGGTGGTGCTGGAAATCGTCGAATCGGAAATCGCCGATCTGCAACTGCTGGATGCGGCCATCCACAGTTACAAACGCAAAGGGTTTCGCATTGCCATCGACGATTTCGGTGCCGGACATTCCAATTTTGACCGGCTGTGGCAATTGACGCCCGATCTGGTCAAGCTGGATCGCAGCCTGCTGACGCAGTCGGCACTGAATGAGCGGGCGCGCATGGTGTTTCCCAAGCTGATCGACATCATTCACGACCTGGGCGGCCAGGTGGTGTGCGAAGGCATCGAGACCGAGGCCCAGCACCGCATGGCATGGCAGGGCGGGGCTGATCTGCTGCAGGGTTTTTACTACGCCCGACCCGCAGCCAGCCTGCATCACGCCGGGCTGACGCGCTGCGCGGCATGAGTCGCTTCACCCTCATTCGGCGGTTTGGCCCAGACAGGGTATAATGGCCGGCTGCATTCGCGTCATTTCGACATGGCAAGCTTAGGTAACGGGAAGTGAAGATGACTGAAGATCAAATCAAATGTTGCTGGTGCGACAAGGTATCCAGCCGGGCACAGCTGACAGGCCCCGCGGCCAATCTGTGCCCGCACTGCGAAGAACCGGTACTGCCATCGACGTTTGGTGAGCTGGAACTGGGACAGGATTTTGCCTGTAGCCTGGGTGGTTCCTGGAAGAAGATTTCCGACAGCAAGGCTGAAATGCATGATGCGGCACCGTCCGACAAGCCTTGCGAATTCAAGCCGGCAGAAGTGGTTTACCCCTTCTGAACGCACATCCGGCTTGTTGGTACAGCCAGCCTGACATGAAACTGCCGCCAGAGTATTCTGGCGGCAGTTTTTTTATACGGCGCAGTCCAGGTCGCTTTACAAGTGTTGCAGCAATTCCAGCGGATGATTGATGCTGATGTCGGCACCCCATTGCTCCGGCTGGTCCTGTTCCGAGATATAGCCCCAGTTGGCCAGCACGGTTTTCATGCCCACCACGCGGCCGGCCTGGATATCGCGCTCGGCATCGCCCACATACAGGCAATGTGCCGGGTCGATGCCAATCTGGCTGGCTGCATGCAGCATGGGCGCCGGGTCCGGCTTGGGCACGCCGACAGTGTCGCCACTGACGGTGACCGCCGGGCGGCTGCTGAAGGGCAGGGCCGGCACCAGCCGGTCGGTAAAACGCATCGGCTTGTTGGTGATGATGCCCCAGGTGAGACCCTTGGCGGTGATGCCGTCCAGCATGTGGTTGATGCCGTCAAACAGCACGGTTTCGTCGGCAAAGCTGTGCTCGTAGTGATCGAGAAAGCGCAGGCGGTATTCTTCGAAACGCGGATGTTGGCGATCAATGCCAAAACCCAGGCTCACCAGCCCGCGTGCGCCATGGCTGGCCAGTGGCCGGATGGCGGCATAGGGTTGTGGCGGCAGGCCTTCCTCGGCCAGCAAGCGGTTGAGGGCGGCGCCCAGGTCGCGCGCGGTATCGGCCAGGGTGCCGTCGAGGTCAAACAGTACTGCCTTGATCATGTGGGTTGCCTGTACGGGAAGTTCTGCGGCCAGCCGTGCTGGCTGGCCGGCAGAGTTTAGCGGATGGTCTTGCCCAGGAACAGCTTGTAGGCCGGATTATCCGTCTCTTCCACATAGGGATAGGCCAGGCCATCCAGAAAGTGCTGGAACTCGGCATTGTCGCTGGCGGGAACCTGGATGCCAACCAGCACGCGGCCATAATCGGCACCGTGGTTGCGGTAGTGGAACAGGCTGATGTTCCAGTGGGTACGCATGCCCTCCAGGAAGCGCATCAGCGCACCCGGACGTTCCGGGAATTCAAAGCGCAGCACGCGCTCGTCCTTCAGTTGCGGGGCGTGGCCGCCCACCAGGTGGCGGATGTGCAGCTTGGCCAGTTCGTTGTCGGTCAGGTCCAGACCGTCCAGATTATTGGCTTTCAGTTCGGCAATGATGCGTTCCGAATCCTGCTTGCCGCTGATCTGCACCCCGACAAACACATGGGCGGTGCCGGGGTCGGCAAAGCGGTAGTTGAATTCGGTGATGTTGCGGTTACCGATTACCGCACAGAACTGCTTGAAGCTGCCCGGTTTTTCCGGAATGGTGACGGCGATGATGGCTTCGCGGCGCTCGCCCAGTTCGGAGCGTTCCGAAACATGGCGCAGGCGGTCGAAGTTCATGTTGGCGCCGCAGTTGATGGCCACCAGGGTCTGGCCAGTACAGCCTTCGCGCTCGATATAGACCTTGGCGGCCGCCACGGCCAGTGCCCCGGCCGGCTCCACGATGGAGCGGGTGTCTTCGAAGATGTCCTTGATGGCGGCGCACATGGCGTCCGAATCCACCAGCATGATTTCGTCCAGCAGCTCGCGGCAGAGGCGGAAGGTTTCCTCGCCCACCAGCTTCACCGCCACGCCATCGGCAAACAGGCCCACGTCTTTCAGCTCGACACGCTCGCCTTTTTCGATGGACTGCTTCATCGCGTCCGAATCCACCGGCTGCACGCCGATGATCTTGATTTCCGGTTTCAGGCGCTTGATGAAGCTGGCCACGCCAGCTGCCAGACCGCCACCACCAATCGCCACGAACACGGCATCGATATGGCCGGGGTGCTGGCGCAGGATTTCCATGCCGATGGTGCCCTGGCCGGCGATCACGTCCGGGTCGTCAAACGGCGGGATATAGGTTTTGCCGGTTTCGGCCACCAGCTGCATGGCGTGCTGATAGGCGTCGCTGAACGATTCGCCATGCAGGACTACCTTGCCGCCACGGCTGGTCACGCCGTCAATCTTCACCTGCGGGGTGGTGACCGGCATCACGATAATGGCTTCACAGCCGATTTTCTTGGCCGACAGCGCCACGCCCTGGGCGTGGTTGCCGGCGCTGGCGGTAATCACGCCGTTGGCCAGCTGCGCGGGGGTCAGCTTGGCCATCTTGTTGTAAGCGCCGCGCAGCTTGAAGGAGAACACCGGCTGCAGGTCTTCGCGTTTCAGCAGAATGGTGTTGCCGGTGCGGCGGCTGAGATTGTTCGCCGTTTCCAGCGGGGTTTCCACCGCGACGTCATAGACGCGCGAAGTGAGGATGCGCTCCAGATAGTCTTGCTTGTCTTGCATGGTGATGCCGATGTCCTTGTCGTTCTTTCTTATTGAACTGTCAGAGTAGCAGGAACTCCAAGCCGGCGGGAAGCCGTGTCGCCATTTTCATGCTGCATTGCCGCAACCACATTGGCGACAGGCCATGCACTGCTGCAAAAACCGGCCATTTACGGTCAACGCAGCAGCGTGGGCGTGTATAATCAACGGCTATTGTTTGTAGCCCTCACCCAGTTGTCGATCTCAATGAAAACCACCATCTCCCGAATTCTGCTTGCTGCCACGCTTGCCTTGCCTGTTGCTGCCTCTGCCACTGCTGCCTTTGTACCGCCGGTGCCGGAAATTGCCGGCAAGGCCTATTATCTGGTCGATTTCAATAGCGGCCAGGTGCTGGCTGCTCAGGGCCCGGACGCACGTGTCGAGCCGGCCTCGCTGACCAAGCTGATGACCGCCTATCTCACTTTCAAGGCAGTCAAGGAAAAGCGCCTGACGCTGGACCAGATGCTGACCGTGTCCAGCCGTGGCTGGAAAACCGACGGTTCGCGCATGTTCCTCGACCCGAAAGTACCGGTGAAGGTGGATGACCTGATCAAGGGCATGATCGTGCAGTCCGGCAACGATGCCTGCGTCACCCTGGCTGAAGCCATTGCCGGCGGCGAAGACGTGTTCGCCCAGCTGATGACCCAGCAGGCGCAGAAACTGGGCATGAAGAACACCCAGTTCCGCAATGCCACCGGCCTGCCGCATGCCGATCACTACACCACGGTGCATGATCTGGCCATCCTGTCCGCCGCGCTGATTCGTGATTTCCCGGAGTTCTATCCCACGTACTCCATCAAGTCTTTCACCTATAACAACATCACCCAGCCCAACCGTAACCTGCTGCTGTACCGCGACCCCAACGTCGACGGCATGAAAACCGGCTACACCGATACCGCAGGCTACAATATGATCACCTCCAGCCATCGCGACGGCCGGCGGGTGATTTCGGTGGTGGTGGGGACCGCCAGCCCGGAAGCGCGTGCGGTGGAAAGCTCGAAGTTGCTTAACTACGGCTTGCAGTTTTTCGATACGCCCAAACTTTACTCGGCAGCCAAGCCGGTTTCCGATGTTCCGGTGTACAAGGGTGCGGCCAAGTCGGTGCCGGTTGGCTTCAGTCAGGATGTTTACGCCACCGTGGTCAAGGGCCAGGCCGCTCAGTTGAAGGCCGACCTGTCCACCATGCAGCCCTTGATCGCGCCGATCAAGGCCGGCCAGACCGTAGGCAAGCTGGTGGTGAGCCTGGATGGCAAGCCGCTGCTGGAGCGTCCGGTCGTTGCCTTGCAAACCGTGGAAGAGGGTGGCTTCTTCAGCCGCCTGTGGGACAGCATCAAGCTGATGCTGGGCTGGAAGTAATCCGGCTTTTGATTGACCGCCCCGTGTGACGGGGCCGGGCAATGGCCTGCATCGGGTGATGCGGGCCTTTTGCCTTTGCAGAATCGAGTTGAACATGGCTGAAAACAGCACTGAAAAGCAGGAAATCATTGAATTTCCCTGTCGCTTTCCCCTGAAGGTGATGGGCGAGCGTCACGATGAATTTGTCCTCACCATGACCGAAGTGGTGCGGGTGCATGCGCCGGATCTGGCCGAGCACGATGTCACGCTGCGGGAAAGCTCGGGTGGACGTTTCTATGCGCTGACCATTACCGTGAACGCCACCTCGCGCCAGCAGCTGGACAATATCTATCTGTCGCTCACTGGCCACCCCATGGTCAAGATGGTGCTTTAAACCCAACAGGAGCCTCGCGCGTGCAGCGTCTGATCAAGCATTTGGGTCTGGTGGATTACGAACCGACCTGGCGCACCATGCAGTCCTTTACCGATAGCCGTAGCGCCGAAACGCCGGACGAGCTGTGGGTGGTGGAGCACCATCCGGTGTATACCCAGGGCCTGGCCGGCAAGCCGGAGCATTTGCTGCGGCTGACTGATATTCCGGTGGTGAAGACCGATCGCGGTGGCCAGGTTACCTATCATGGCCCCGGCCAGCTGGTGGTGTATCTGCTGATCGATTTCAAGCGCATGCATATTGGCGTGCGCGAACTGGTGCGACGCATCGAGCAGTCGGTCATCGACATGCTGGCCGAACAGGGCATTAGCGCCAATGGCGATGTCAACGCCCCCGGCGTGTATGTGGATGGTGCCAAGATTGCCTCGCTGGGCTTGCGCATCAAGAACGGAGCGGTGTATCACGGCCTGTCACTGAATGTGGACATGGACCTGACCCCGTTCAGCTGGATCAATCCCTGCGGCTATGAAGGCCTGCGGGTGACGCAAATGAAGGATTTGGGGGTGGATAAAACCCTGGCGCAAGTAGCCGAGCTGCTGCTGCCCCAGCTGGAAAAACACCTGACCGTGGTGAAGGAGACAGCATGAAGTTGGACAACGAGGCAGGGGTCAAGCATAAAGGCGCCGCCAAAACCGCACGCATTCCCATCAAGATCGTGCCGCTGGATGAAAAGCTGAAAAAGCCGGAATGGATTCGCGCCAAGCTGCCCACCGGCCAGCGTTTTCACGAAATCAAACAGATTCTGCGTGATCAGAAGCTGCATACCGTGTGCGAAGAAGCCACCTGCCCGAATATCGGCGAGTGCTTCAGCAAGGGTACCGCCACCTTCATGATCATGGGTGACATCTGCACCCGTCGCTGCCCCTTCTGCGACGTGGGGCATGGCCGTCCCAATCCGCTGGACGAAAACGAGCCCAAGCACCTGGCCGAGAGCGTGGCCGCCATGCGCCTGAAGTACGTGGTGGTGACCTCGGTGGACCGTGACGACCTGCGCGACGGCGGTGCCCAGCATTTTGCCGACTGCATCAGTGCAGTGCGTGCGGCTTCGCCGGATACCCAGATCGAAACCCTGGTGCCGGACTTCCGCGGCCGGCTGGATATCGCGGTGGATATTCTCACCACCACGCCGCCGGATGTGATGAACCACAATCTGGAAACCGTGCCGCGCCTGTACAAGCAGGCCCGTCCCGGTGCCGATTACGCGCATTCCTTGCAGTTGCTCAAGGACTACAAGGCCAAGAACCCGCAAGTGCGTACCAAGTCCGGCCTGATGGTGGGTCTGGGCGAGACCGACGAGGAAATCCTCGAAGTGATGCGCGACCTGCGCGCCCACAATGTGGACATGCTGACCATCGGCCAGTATCTGCAGCCGTCCGATGGCCATCTGCCGGTCTTGCGTTACGTCCACCCCGACACCTTCAAGATGTTCGAGGAAAAAGCCTACGAAATGGGCTTTGCCCACGCCGCAGTCGGTGCCATGGTGCGCTCTAGCTATCACGCTGATGTGCAGGCGCACGAGGCAGGCGTCTGATTCTGCAGCACTGAGCGCGGCCAGTGCCGCAAAAGGCTGTAACGGGAAGTGTGGCTCACGCCGCCCGTTGCAGCCTTTTTTACGTGTGCATCAGTCTGATGGCAGTAGTGGCAGGGCCAGCAGGCGTGGCGGATGACCGGTCAGCTGCAAAAAGCGCAGCAGATCGTCCCTGTCCACGGCCAGTGTGCTGCTGTTGTGCAGCGGGTGGCATAGTATGGCCGGCTGTTGCAGCAGTATCGGGTCGATGATCACATCCACCATGCCGGCCTGGTCGTTAATGACGGCCAGCAGGCTGACCGCGCCCGGTGTCAGTCCCAGTGCCTGCTGTAGCCGCGCGGGCGAGGCAAAGCCCAGTCCCTTGATCTGCAGTTGCTCGGCACAGGCTTTGAGGTCGAGCCGCTGCGCGGCCGGCAGGCAGATCAGCAGATAGCGCCCGCTCTTGCCGGCCTTGAGAAACAGGTTCTTGGTTTCCGCACCCGGCAGGTCGGGGATGATGGCGCTGGCTTCGGCGCAGTTGAAGACCGGCGCATGGTCGAAGCGCTGGTAGTGAATGTGCTGTGCCGCCAGAAAGGCATACAGTGCTTGAGGCATGCGGCAGCCTAACATGGCCGCCCCCACTCGAAAAGCCAGTTGCCATGATGGTATTGTTGGGGTTTCGGGTGGCAGTTTGATGATGGCGGCTGTCGTGGCCGACCAGTGGGAGGCGGATGGGGCGAACAAGCAGGTGGTGCGGTGGGCTGCTGATGGTCATGGCGATGCTGCCCTTGCCAGCGCGGGCGGCTGTGGTGGCTTGTGGTGGCGACAATCAGTGGCCGCCTTCGTCCTATCGCCAGCCCGGCAGCGACGCAGTACAGGGCTATTCGCCGGATGTGCTGCGTGCAGCCCTGGCCGACCGGGTTGGGGTGGAGGTCAGATTGATGCCCTTTGCCCGCTGTCTTGCCGCTGCCGAGCAGGGGCGGCAGGTGCAGCTGGTGATGGCGGCCAGCTATTCGCCAGAGCGCGCGCAGCGGTTTTTGTTCACGCGTTCGTATTTGCAACTGCAGCCGGTGCAGCTGACCTTGCAGACCCCGCTGGCTGCTGCGGCCGGGCTGCCCTGGTGTGGCCTGAACGGTTTCAATTATCGTGCTTTTGGTTTGAGTCCGGCGCAGGTAGATGCCGGGTCGGCCAATTATCCCGATCTGCTACGCAAGCTGCAGGCTGGGCATTGTCGTGGCTTTGTCGAGTACCGCGAGGTGTGGCAGGGTTTGCAAAAGCTGGGGGTGGCTGCGGGTGCTGCACCGCTGGCGATGCGGCCGCTGCCTGGTGGCAGCCCGGTACGGGTGCATTTCATGATTTCCCGGCAAATGGCCGGTGCGGAAAGGCTGCGTGAGCAGCTGGATCGGGCGTTGCTCAGGCTGGAGGCCGGCGGTCAGTTGCAGGCCATGCTGGCGCGCCATCTGCATTGATGCTTTGCCGGCAGGGGCTAGTCCTTGCCGCCTTTCAGCTGGCGGTAGTCAGCCAGTACGCCGTCGATCTGCTGCAGTACGGCCAGCAGGGCGGGGCCATCCTGCAGGGCGCTGAAGCTGAGGGTGGCATCCAGCTGCTGCAGGCAGCGGCGGGTGGCGGTGCTGACTTCCACTGCGGCATTGAAGTCGGCCGCGCCCAGTACCTTGCCATTGCGGATCTTGCGATAGTGAATCCCCGCCATCACCGCGTATTTGCCGGCCAGTTCGTTGTCGGCAAAGCGCTCGCCTCGTTGCATGGCAAACAGCTGGTCCATGGCGTGGCGGCAGGCTTCCTCGGCGCGCAGCCATCTTTTTTGCTCGGGCGTGCGTGCCGCTGCCTTGCTGCGCGGTTTGTCGTGCTTGCTGTTTTTGCTGGCCATGGCTGCTTTTCCGGTGGTGTGAGCGCGGCTGGTGCGGACCCATGACAAAAGGCCCGAACACGGTGTCGGGCCTTTTGCATGAAAACTGGTGGAGGGAGAAGGATTCGAACCTTCGAAGGCTGAGCCGCCGGATTTACAGTCCGGACCCGTTGACCGCTGGGGTAACCCCTCCAAAAGAGAGCGGCATGATAGCCAAGGCGGATTTTTTCGTCAAGCCCCCGCCTTGCCGTTTTTGCGCTGCGCTGTTCAGGCAAAGTCGTAGGGGCCGCCCTGGCGCAGCGCGGCCTGATAGGCCGGACGGGCATGGATGGCCGACAGGAAAGCCTGGATATGCGGGTGACGGGCGCTCAGGATGCCGCTGTGGCTGGCGGCTTCCAGCGGAAAGCTCATCTGGATGTCGGCCGCGGAGAAGTCCTTGCCGGCAAACCAGCTGTTTTGCGCCAGCTGCTGTTCGATATGGTCGAAATGCAGCTGCAGCTGCGGATTCAGGTAATTGCTGCGCACCCCCCTGGCAATCAGCCGCGCCAGTGGGCGCAGCAGGGCGGGCATGGGGGGCTGGTCCAGCCGCGAAAACACCAGGTTCATCAGCAGCGGCGGCATGGCCGAGCCTTCGGCATAGTGCAGCCAGTAGCGATAGTCCAGCAGTGCCTTGCTGTCGGCCGCCGGTTTCAGACGGCCGACGCCATATTTTTCCACCAGGTACTCAATGATGGCGCCAGATTCGGCCACCACGATGTCGTCGTCGCTGATCACCGGCGATTTGCCCAGCGGGTGCACGGCCTTCAGGGCGGCCGGGGCCAGCATGCTGCGCGGGTCGCGCTGGTAGTGCTTGATCTGGTAGGGCAGCTGCAATTCTTCCAGCAGCCAGATGATGCGTTGCGAGCGGGAATTGTTGAGGTGGTGCAGGGTAATCATGATGGCGGCCATGCAGAAAGGATGGACGGATGATAGAGATCCGTCCGGCAAAACAAAAGCGCTTTTACGACAAGTTGCTCACCCGTGCCGCGACATCAGCAGCGCGGTGAGCAGCAGCATCAGCGCAAACAGTTGTTTCAGCCGGCTTTCCGGCAGCCGGTGCGCCCATGCCACGCCGTGCGACACCGTGCAGACGCCACCCAGGGCCATGGGCAGGCCGAGCTGCCAGTCGATATGGCCGGCCCGGCCGTAAGTCCACAGCGCCACCACCGCACCTGGCACCACCAGCGCCAGTGCCAGCCCCTGGGCGACGGCCTGCTTTTTGCCAAAGCCCTTGACCAGGATCGGTGCGGCGACGATGCCGGCGCCCACGCTGAACAGGCCGGCAAACAGCCCGCCGATCACGCCTACCAGCGGTAATAGCGCTTCAGGCCAGGCGGGGCGTCCGGCAGCCTGGCGCAAGCGGCTGTCGAGCAGGAAGTAAACCGCCAGCAAGAGCAAGAATCCCGCAAAGCACTGCTTGAGCAGGCCGCTGTCCATGCCGACGGCAAGCCGGGCCGCCGGATAGGTGCTGATCACCGCGCACAGGCCGATCAGTAGTGCGGTATGCAGGGGAAAGGGATTGCGCTGGCGGTAGCGCCAGAAGCCGATCAGCACATTGGGCGTCATCATCACCAGTGCCGTACCCTGCGCCAGAGCCTGGTTCATGCCATACAGCATGACCAGGACCGGTATGGCGAGGATGCCGCCGCCGATGCCCAGCAGGCCGCCGATGCCGCCAAGCAGGCCGCCAAGGGCCAGTGCTTCCAGTATTTGCCCCAGCATCACATGCTCCATCTTTGATTGTCGGTGTCACAGTTTACTAGGTGAATTGGCGGCTATAATTCAGTTTCAACTAAACCATTATTAAGCTGAGTGCAATAATGAATGCGGTGTCTGATCTGGAATTCTTCCTGCAGCTGAACCAGTGCGGCAGCATGGTGGCGACTGCCCGGCAGCTGGGTGTCACGCCGCCGGTGATCAGCCGCCGTCTGCAAGAGCTGGAGGCGCGTCTGGGTATCGTGCTGCTGCGGCGGACCACCCGCTCACTGCAATTGACCGAGGCCGGGCAGCTGTATCTGGCCGAGGCACGTCGCCTGCTGGCTGAAATTGCCGAGCTGGAAGGGCGGGTGCGCGGCGACCCCAATCAGCCGCATGGCCTGCTGCGCGTCAATGCCAGTTTCGGCTTTGGCCGCCGCCATATCGCGCCCTTGCTGGCCGACTTTGCCCGCCAATACCCGCGGCTGGAAGTCGAGCTGCAGCTGAGCGACAGTCCGCCGCGGCGACAGGAAGGCTTTGATGTGGCCATCCGCTTTGGCCAGCCGCCGGATGCGCGCCTGCATGCCAGCCTGCTGCTGCGTAACCGCCGGGTATTGTGTGCGGCGCCGGCTTATCTGGCCGGGCGTCCGCCGATCACCCAGCCGCGTGACTTGCTGCGGCATGATTGCATCGTGATCCGCGAAAATCACGACACGCACGGCAGCTGGGTGCTGCAGCAGGGGGAGCGGGAAGAAACGGTCAAGGTGCGCGGCCCCTTGTCCAGTAATGATGGCGAAACAGCAGTGCAGTGGGCCATGCAGGGGCTGGGCCTGGTATTGCGCTCGTGGTGGGATGTGGGCGAGCTGTTGCGCAGCGGGCAGTTGCAGCGCGTGCTGCCGGACTGGCAGTCGGAACCGGCCGACATTTATGCGCTGTATCCGCCGGCACAGCCGCAGCAGGCCAAGCTGCGGGCCTGGCTGGAATTCCTGCGGGCGGCATTGCAGTCGCAGCAGGCGCTGGCTGTGCGCTGTTGATCCGCACTGCCGCCTTGTTCATGAGCAATGCTTGTGCGGCTTGTTTGCCCATGCGGTTTTTATTCGGCACATCAATATTTTTGTCATGAATATGAATATGCCATGAGTCGGATAAAAATTATTTTGCTGATTTGACAGATATTGTTTGACCGCATGGAACAAGGTGCGTATAACGGTCCTGCAAGATTTCAAGTTTTGTGCCTATTTCGTTACAGTGTGCGTCCCTCCAAAAGAGTTGCCTAATTGTTCAAATGTCGATTGCTTGAATTTCTTGTTTCCGGGCTTTTGCCCAGTTTAAATTTTATTTTGTTAGGGATGTATTATGGAAACCGGCACCGTTAAATTCTTCAATGACGCTAAAGGCTTTGGTTTCATCACTCCGGACGCCGGCGGTGATGACCTGTTCGCTCACTTCTCCGAAATCAAGGTAGACGGCTTCAAGTCGCTGCATGATGGCCAGAAAGTTAGCTACACCAAGGCAATGGGTCAAAAAGGCCCGGCTGCCACCAACATTCAGCCGCTGTAATTGCTGATTGTCATGTCTGTAGCAGCGGCTTGTAAAAGCTGCTGACCGCCAGACAGGCAGACAACAACCCACCCGACTCAGGTCCGGTGGGTTGTTTGCATTTTACCGCCAGGCAAATACAGGCAGTGGGCGTCCTGCTATGCTGATGCATTATTTTTTTGCCAAATAGCCATGTCTGCCACCACCTTGCCGCCACTTCCCGCCAATACCGTATTGCTGCTGATCGACATGCAGCAGGCGGTGGACCACCCCAGCTGGGGCGAGCGCAATAATCCGCAAGCCGAAACCGTGGCCGCGCAGTTGCTGGCGCACTGGCGCAGCCAGCGACGCCCGCTCTGCCATGTCCGCCACGATTCACTGGCAGCTGATTCGACTTACCGCCCCGGTCAGCCCGGCCATGCCTTCAAGCCGGAAGTAGCCCCCTTGCCGGGTGAGTGGGTGCTGGCCAAACAGACCAATTCCGCCTTTATCGGCACGGACTTGCAAGCGCAACTGGCTGCCATGGGCTGTATCAGCCTGGTGGTAGTGGGCGTGGCCACCAGCAATTCGGTGGAAGCGACGGTGCGCATGGCCGGCAATCTGGGTTTTACCGTCTATCTGGTAGAGGATGCCTGCTTCACGTTTGGCCGTGCCGACTGGTCGGGCCGCTGGCGCACGGCGGGCGAGGTGCATGAGATGAGCCTGGCCAATCAGCATGGCGAGTACTGCCAGGTCGCTGATGCGGCGGCGATTCTGGCGGCCACGGCCGCCTAGCCGCCAGGACGGCGCATGCGTTCACCGGGCGCCGGGCTACTCAGCGCGCGTGGCATCGGGCAGTGCTGCTGCTTCCTGCCATAGTCTTTGCCATTGCTGCTCGTAGCGTGCCGCCAGCTCCGGCGCATTCCACACAACCAGTACGTTTTCGGCATTCTTGCTGGCTGCCGCGGCAGAGTAGTTGAAACTGCCGGTCTGTACATGGGTGGCGTCGATGATCATGAATTTATTGTGGAAGATGGCATAGCGCGCATTCAGCCGTACTGCCACGCCCTGATCGGCCAGAAATCGGGTGGCGCTGTAACGACCAGTGTTTTCCTTGCTGTCAGCCACCACCGCCACTTCGATGCCGGCACGCTGAGCCGCGAGCAGCGCCTGTGCCAGCGGCTTGCTGGTAAAGACATAGGCGGCCACATGAATCGAGTGGCGGGCGCTCTGCACTGCTTTCAACACCAGCTCCAGCGCAGCCGGGTCCGGTGCAAAGGCGGCTTCGGTCTGGCTGGCGACGGGCGTGGTGGCGGCCTGTGCCGGCAGGCAGGACAGCTGGACGGCGAGCAGGCTCGCCAGCAGATAGCGTGGCAGTGGTTTCATCCTGCCCATTTTACGCACTATCGCGCGGTTTGCCGCCCAGCCCGGACAGGCAGGGCTGCGCCGGGCTTGCTAGAATGCGCGCTACTTCTCTTGACGAGTGATGGCATGCGCATTCTTCATACTTCGGACTGGCATCTGGGCCAGCATTTCATGGGCCGTAGCCGGCAGGCGGAACATCAGGCCCTGATCGACTGGCTGCTATTGCAGGTGACGCAGCAGGCCATCGATGCGGTGCTGCTGGCCGGTGACATCTTCGATACCGGCGCACCACCCAGCTATGCGCGGGAACTGTACAACCAGCTGGTGGTGCGCCTGCACGAGGCAGGCTGCCAGCTGGTATTGCTGGGCGGCAATCACGACTCGGTGGCCACGCTGGAAGAAAGCCGGCCGCTGCTGGCCTACCTGGGCTGCACCGTGGTGCCGGCGGTGGCGGATGATATCTCGCGGCAGTTGCTGACATTGTGTGATCAGGACGGCCAGCCCGCAGCCTTGCTGTGTGCCGTACCCTTCATCCGCGCCCGCGATGTGCTGCAAAGCCAGGCCGGCCAGAGTGCCGAGGAAAAACAGCAGGACCTGCAGCAGGCCATTGCCGCGCATTATCAGGCGCTGTATCAGCTGGCCGTGCAAGAGCGCAGCCGCCTCGGTTTGCCACTGCCCATTCTCGCCACAGGCCACCTCACCACGGTGGGGGCCAGCAGCAGCGAATCGGTGCGCGAGATCTATGTCGGAGCGCTGGACGCCTTCCCCACCAATGCCTTTCCGCCGTTCGACTATATCGCGCTGGGCCATATTCACCGCCCGCAAATGGTGGCCGGCCAGGCGCATGTCCGCTATAGCGGCTCACCGCTGGCGCTGAGTTTTGATGAGCTGGGGCAAAGCAAGCAGATGCTGCTGCTGGAGCTGGCCGGCGCCGCCATTACCGGCATCAACCCGCTGGCCGTGCCGTGTTTTCAACCGCTGTGCAGCCTGCGTGGCACGCTGGCCCAGCTGCAGCGCAGCATTCCCGCCGCCATCGCGGCCATCGACCAGGGACAGGTGCTGTGGCTGGAAGTGGTGGTGGAAGGCGATGATTATCTGTCCGATCTGCAAACCCGCATCCAGGGCATGCTGGACGGGCAGCCGGCCGAGCTGCTGCGCCTGCGCCGCGCCCGCAGCCAGCAATCCGCCACGCTGCAGGCCGAACGCAGCACACTGGACGAACTGAGCCCGCAAGAGGTGTTCGAGCGCCGGCTGGAACTGGAAGAAATGGATGATGCACTGGCCGCGCAGCTGCGCCAGCGCTATCAGCAGGTGCTGATGGCCCTGCAGGAGGAGCAGGCATGAAAATCCTTACCCTGCGCCTGAAAAACCTCAATTCGCTCAAGGGCGAATGGAAGATCGACTTTACCCGGCCGCCGTTTCGCGACAACGGCCTGTTTGCCATTACCGGCCCTACCGGCGCCGGCAAATCCACGCTGCTGGACGCCATCTGTCTGGCGCTCTACC
Organism: Aquitalea sp. ASV15; assembly: GCF_016429115.1. NCBI lineage: Bacteria > Pseudomonadati > Pseudomonadota > Betaproteobacteria > Neisseriales > Chromobacteriaceae > Aquitalea > Aquitalea sp. ASV15. The sequence goes on from NZ_JAELTZ010000001.1 coordinate 22,125, forward strand.
ACGAAACCCCACGGCTGAAGACCATTTCCGCCAGCAGCAACGACATCATGACCCGCCACACTGCCGACTGCCTGGCCGAGGTGGAGTTCGAGGTCAAGGGCAAGGCTTATCGCGCCTTCTGGAGCCAGCGCCGCGCGCGCGACAAGGCGGACGGCACCCTGCAAGCGGCGCGGGTGGAGCTGGCCGAGGCCGATGGCACCATCATCACGACCCACAGCAGCGAGAAGCTGAAGCGCATTGCCGCCATCACCGGGCTGGATTTCGCCCGTTTTACCAAGTCCATGCTGCTGGCGCAGGGGGGCTTTGCGGCATTTCTCAATGCCAGCCCCAATGAACGCGCCGAACTGCTGGAAGAACTGACCGGCACCGAGCTGTACGGCCAGATTTCCCAGCGGGTGTTCGAGCAGGCGCGTGACAGCCGCCAGGCGCTGCAGCAATTGCAGGCACAGGCCGGTGGGGTGGAACTGCTGGACGAGGCGCAGCGCAGCGCCATGCAGCAAGAGCTGACCGCGCTGCAGCAACAACAGCACAGGCTGGCCGGTCAGCAGCAACAGCTTGGCCAGGCCCTGCAATGGCGGCAGCAACTGGCGCAGGCACAGCAGCAACAGCAGGCGGCCAGCCAGCAACTGGAACAGGCGCAAGCCGCCCTTGCCCAGGCTGCGCCGCAATTGCAGCAACTGGCCGCCAGCGAGCCGGCCCAGCGCATCGCGCCCATGCATCAGCACTGGCAAAACCAGCAGCAGCGGCTGGCTGCCGGTGAGGCCGCCTTGCAGGCATTGAATGCGCGCTATCAACACAGCTGGCAGCAATGGCAGCAGCTCAACGGGCAGGGGCTGGCGCTGGCCCGTCAGCAGCTGGCGGCACTGCTTGCGCAACAGCAGCAGATACGCCAGCAAGGGCAGCAGTGGCAGGCACGGCAACAGGCTCAGCGACAACTGGCGCGGCTGGGGGAATCTCTGCCGCTCTGGCGCAGCCAGTTTGCCCAGCATGCCCGCAGCCTGCAGGACAGTGCACAGGCCAGGCAACAATGCAGCCAGCTGGCTGCGGCAGTGGCCGACGGGCAGCAACGCCTGCAGGCGCAGGCCCTGCTCTGTCAGCAAGCCGAGGCCGCCTTCCTGCAGGCACAGCAGGCCGAGCAGACCGCCGCTGCCGCCAGCCAGCGGCTGGATGTCGCCAGCCTGCGCCAGCAATGGCAGGCCGGCCAGCAAGACAGCCAGCAGTGGCAGCAAGCCATCTTGCTGGCCGGGCAGCTGCAGCAAGGCTGGCAGGCCGCACAGCGCTTGCAGCAGCAACTGGCGCAGCAACAGGCGCTGCTGCCGCAGCGCACGGCGGCGCTGGCCACGCTGCGCAGTCAGTATCGTGAACTGCAGGAACAGCTGGCCGACAAGCAGCGCCTGCTGGAACTGGAGCTGCGCATTCAGGATCTGGAAGCCCAGCGCGCACTGTTGCAGCCGGGTCAGCCTTGCCCGCTGTGCGGTTCTGCCAGCCATCCGCTGGTACAGCACTATCAGGCGCTGGATGCCACGGCAGCACGCCAGGCGGTGCTGGACAAGCAACAGGCGCTGGACGCGCTGCAGGCACAGGGCCAGCAAGCCAGTGGCGAACTGGCTGCCCTGCAGCAGCAGCTGGACAGCCTGCAACAGCAATGGCAGGCACAACAGGACAGTCAGCAACAGCAATGGCAACAGTGGCAGCCGCTGGCCACCGCGCTGGCGCTGCAGCCAGAGGCATGGCAGCAGCCGGCGTCACTGGAACAGGCTGCCCAGGCCGCCTTGCAGCAGCAGGAACAGCTGCAGCAGCAACTGCTGCAGGCCGAAGCCGCCGCCCGTCACTGGCAGCAGGCCTTGCAAGCCAGCCAGCATGCCCGCCAGCAATGGCAGGCGGCGCAGGCCGAGCAAGCCTTGCTGCAACAGGCAGCGGCCAGCTTGCAGCAGCAATGCCGGCAGGCCGACGCGCAGCTGACGCAGCTGGTGGCCGAAGCACAGGCACAGTGGCAGAGCCTGCAGCAGTCGCTGGCCGCGGCAGGTCATGCCATGCCGGATGACCCCGCCCGCTGGCTGGCCGATTGCGAGCAGCAATGGCAGGACTGGCAGCAGCAACAGCAAGCCATGCAGCAGCTGGAGCAACAGCTGGCACGGCTGGAAGTGCAAGCCATGCAGGCGGAGGAACAATGCCAGCAATGGCAGCAATACTGGCAGCAGCTGGCACTGCCAGAGCCGTTGCCCGCCGTGACCGCGCCAGTCGTCGACCTGACCGGCCTGACGGCGCAGCTGGCCGCCTGTCAGCAACAGCGGGTGGCGCTGGCCGCCACGCTGGCACAGTTGCAAGGCCAGCAACAGCAAGTGGCGCACGATGTGCACCAGCAAGGGCTGCAACTGGCGGAGGCAGCGCAGCAATGGCAGCAAGCCTTGCAGCACAGCCCCTTTGCCGACGAGGCTGCCTTTGCCGCCGCCTGCCTGCCGGAGAGTCAGCGCGCCGCCCTGCAAGCCATGCAGCAAGCCCTGGACAAGTCGCTGCAACAGGCCGAAGCCTTGTTGCAGGCGGCCAATAACCGCCAGGCCGAGTTGCAAGCTGCGGCAATCAGCCCACTGAGCCTGGATGAGCTGCAGGCACAGCAGGCCGCGCTGGATGGTGAACGCCAGCAACTGAGCGCGCAGAGCGGCGCCTTGCAGGCCTTGCTGGATAGTGACGCGCAACGTCGCAGCGGCCTGCAGGCACTGCTGGCACAGATCGCCCGGCAGCAGGCCGATAGCGAGTTATGGCAGCGGCTGGACGGGCTGATCGGCTCGGCCAAGGGCGACAAGTTCCGCCGCTTTGCCCAGGGGCTGACACTGGATCACCTGGTGTATCTGGCCAATCGCCAGCTGGCGCGCCTGCATGGGCGCTACCAGCTACGGCGCAAGGCGGAAGGCGAGCTGGAACTGGAAATCGTCGACAGCTGGCAGGCCGATGTCTGCCGTGATACGCGCACCCTGTCGGGGGGCGAGAGTTTTCTGGTCAGCCTGGCGCTGGCCTTGGCACTATCCGATCTGGTCAGCCACAAGACTTCCATCGACTCGCTGTTCCTGGACGAGGGTTTTGGCACGCTGGATGCCGAAACGCTGGAAATTGCGCTGGATGCGCTGGACAGCCTCAATGCCAGCGGCAAGATGATAGGCGTCATCAGCCATGTGGAAGGCATGAAGGAAAGGATTGCGGTGCAGGTCAGGGTGGCGCGCGCCGGCGGCATCGGGCTGTCGGCGCTGTCGGTAAGCGGGGGCTGAGTTCAGTCCATGGCCGCCAGCCGGCCCAGCCAGGCCAGGATGCCGGGGATGGCCGCGGTGGGGGCCTCCAGATGGCTGCCCGGCGGAATCAGCAGCTGGCTGGCCGGATTGGCCGGCAGGGCGTCGAACATGCGCTGGCGCAGGCGCTGCAAGGCCGGGTAGTCACCCTCCGGCGAGATATACAGTACCGGCAGGCTGGCCGGCAGCTGCTGCACGGCCTTGTCCTGGTTCATCGCCCCATCCGGGTCGAACCAGTCCAGATAGATGCGCGGCGTGGTGCTGATCGGGTAGCGCCCCTTGCTGCCTTCAAAATCGGCCAGCCGGGTTGTTTCCTCGCCATGGCCGCCAGCGAGCAGGCTGCGGGCACTGGCCACGGAATCGGCCAGCCGGTCATGCAGCATGCCGGCTGCCACATTGCCACCCGGCGCAATGGCAATCACGCCATCCAGCGGCAGCCGGCCGGCCAGATACAGTGCAAACAGGCCGCCCTGGCTGTGGCCGGCCACCACCAGCTTGCGCGCGCCCTGTTGGCGTAGTGTCGCCAGTGCATCTTGCACCTGCGCTACTGCGCTGGCGACATCGGCATCGTATTCGCGTCGGCCAGACCATGGCATGTCCAGATTGGCCACCAGCACGCCTTGTTGCCGCAGGGCATTGGCCAGCCCGGCCACATGCTTGTCCGGGCTGCCACCCTTGCCGTGCATCAGCACCACGCCAAACACCGGTTTGGGGGTGTCGGCCAGGGCGGTGCAGGCGATCAGCCCCAGCAGGGGCAGCAGGAGCAGGCGCAATAGACGCAGCATGGCAGGGGCTCGGGCGGGTGGCAGATGGCTGAGTTATAGCAAGGTCTGATAGCCGTGCACGATGACCCCCAGCGCCAGATAGGCAAACAGGGCGGCCGAAGCGGCATTGCAATACAGCAGCAGGCGGTGGCCCACCAGCTTCTGGCCATGGCTGGCCAGCCAGGCCAGAAAGGACGACCAGGCGAGGCCGCCCAGGAAAAAGCCGCCCAGAAACACGCTGGCCGCCAGCGAGCTGCCATCGGTGGACTGGGCGATGATGCTGCCGCCTACCGCGGCAAACCACAGCAGCGAGGAGGGCGAGGCCAGTGCCATCAGCAGGCCGCGCCAGAACTCCGCCGCCGTGCTGCGGCGCTGGCCATCATCCCCTGCCTTGTCCGCAGGCTTGCCGGCAGCCGTGCTGGGGTGGTGAAACTCCTGCCAGGCGGAGCGGGCCATTTTCCAGGTCAGCCACAGCAGCACGCTGCCACCGCCCAGCCACATCACCCAGCGCACCGGGGTGAAGCTGAACAGCAGCGACATGCCCAGCAAGGACAGCAGGGCGTAGAACAGGTCGCCAAAACAGGAGCCCAGTCCCATCATCAGCGCCGGGCGCAAGCCCTTGCGCAGCCCGGTGTTGATCAGGGCGGCATTGACGATGCCGATATCCAGACACAGCGATACCGACAGCAGGAAACCCTTGGTGGCAATGGCCAGCATGACAGCAGATCCGCAATGAAAATGATGGGGGATGATACCGGCATGACGGCGGTGGCGTCTTGTCAAAAATTGATCTGGCGGTAGCGGCCGGGGGGCATGCCGCAAAAGCGGCTGAATGTCTTGCTGAAGTGCGCCTGGTCGGCAAAGCCGGTGGCCAGTGCCACCTCGATGATGCTGCGGCCGGCACGCAGCTGGCGGCGGGCTTCGGCCATGCGCTGCTGCATCTGCCAGGCCAGTGGCGGCAGGCCGCAGGCCTGGTGGAAGCGGCGTACCAGATGGGCCGGGGTGATGCCGGCTTGCTGCGCCAGTACCTCCAGGGTCAGCGGCTGTGACAGGTCATCCAGCAGTTGTTGCTGTACCCGCTGCAGCAGCAGGCTGCCGCGGCTGCTGGCCTTGTCCGGGGCGGAGGATGCTTGCCGTGGCAGGCGGGCGAGCAGGGCGATGATGGCTTCTTCACGCAGGCTGGCGTCCTGTGTGGCCAGCTGGCGCAGTGCCGCTGCGAGGTCGGGCCGCTGCAGCTGGCTTGGCAGATCAGGCGGCAGACAGTCGAAATAGGCGGGGAAAGCCGCCGGTGCTACGTAGAGCGACAGGCATTGCCAGTCTTCGCCGCTCAGGCTGCGGCTGGCCTGCACCGCTGCCGGCGGATAGATGGTGAGCATGTCCGGCTTTACTTCAAAGCTGCTGCCGTCCAGCCATACCTGTTCCAGCCCGCCCAGATTGACGCTGATGACGTACTCATCGTGGGTGTGCTTGGGAAAGCCGGCCGCCGTGGCCTGGATGCCGGCCAGTTCCAGCAGGGGGGTGCGCAGGAAAATCATCCAGCGACTATAGCCATGTCGGACTGTGGCCGCCAGCCCGGGGGCGGCTGCCACGGCATGGCTGCGGGCTTACTCGTGCAGCTGGGCGGCCAGTCTGGCGATGTCAGCCACATTGGCATTCAGCACCTTGCTGATGGCCTGGCCATAGCCGCTGTCCGCCTTGTAGAAGTAGGACAGCATGGTGTTGCGGGTGGCTTCGTTGCGCACCTGGCCCAGGTCGGCGGCGAGGTTGGCGATGAGGTTGGCCTGTTCCTGCTTGTTCAGGCTGCGGTAGAACTCGCCGGCCTGGCGGAAATTCAGCGTTTTGCTGATGCCGGCTTGCTGGGTGCTGCCGGACAGCGGCAGCTGGCTGTAGCGGGCGCTGGCATCCTGCTGCAGGCCGCCCTGGCGGCTGGGTTCGTAATTGACGCTGCCCTGGCGCTGGCCGCCATTCATTGCGCCATCCTGGTTGTTGTTGTCCACCACCGCTTGCGGACGGTTGACCGGCAATTGCAGGCCGTTGGTTCCCACGCGGTGCAGCTGGGTGTCGGCATAGGCGAAGATGCGTCCTTGCAGCAGGCGGTCTTCCGAGGGCTCGATACCCGGCACCAGGTTGGAGGGGGCAAAGGCGCTCTGCTCGGTTTCCTGGAAGATATTGCCCGGATTGCGGTTCAGGGTCATGGTGCCGATCCTGTGTTCCGGCACACCACTCCAGATCTTGGTCGCGTCCAGCGGGTTATAGTCCAGCCTGGCCATGTCCTCCGGCTGCATCACCTGGATGTACAGGTCCCATTGCGGATAGTGCTTGTGCTGGATTGCTGCCATCAGGGCACGGCTGGCATGGTTGAAGTCATGCGCCTGAATGGCGGCGGCTTCTTGCATGGTGAGGTTGTGCTGGCCCTGGCGGCTGGCCCAGTGGAATTTCACATAGACGTAACGGCCCTGGGCATTCACCAGTTTCCAGGCATGGACGCTATTGCCATCCATGTACTGATAACCCTTGGGGATGCCGTAGTCCGAGTACAGCCGGGTCAGCATGTGGGTGGCTTCCGGCTGGTAGGAGAAGAAGTCGAAGAAGCGGTTGGGGTCTTGCAGATTGGTATCCGGCGATGGTTTGAGCGAGTGCACCATGTCGGGGAACTTGATGGCGTCGCGGATAAAGAACACCGGCAGATTATTGCCAACCAGGTCCCAGTTGCCTTCGCTGGTATAGAACTTGGTGGCAAAGCCACGCGGGTCGCGCAGGGTTTCCGGCGAGTGCAGGCCGTGAATCACCGTGGAAAAGCGCACGAAAACCGGGGTTTTGCTGCCCTTGGCGAAAACCTTGGCCCGGGTCAGCGCCGAAATGTCGGCACTGGATTCAAACACGCCGTAAGCACCGGCGCCGCGGGCATGCACCACCCGCTCCGGAATGCGTTCGCGGTCGAAGCGTTGCAGCTTCTGGACCAGTTGTACGTCTTGCAGCAGCACCGGGCCGCTGGGGCCGGCGGTTTGCGAATTCTGGTTGTCGCCGACAGCGGCGGCATTATCGCGGGTGAGGGTGGCGGCATGTGCCGGGGCAAGCAGGGCAAGGCTGCACGCAATGGCGCACAGGCGCAGTGCCGGGCGGGTATGGGCCATGATGGTGGTCCTGAAGGGATAAGGGCCTTCAGTCTAGGGAGGGTGAGGCGACGGCAGAATTTTGAAATTTTTATCGCAGCTATCAGTGATATCTATTTAATAATCCGGTTTATTTGTTAGAAAAATGCCGTGTTATTTCAGCGGCTTAGCCGGCCATGCCGTGCGTCGGTTTGATGGCTAGCACAGCGGGCAAGAAGGCAACAACCGGTACTAAGTATGGCTGGCAGGCGCGGTGGATGGCGGGTGGCGGCTGCGCAATCTGGGGTCGAGCGGGGCGCTGATGATGTCGACGATCTTGCAGAAAGAAGCATCCGGATGGCGCGGGTTAAGCAGGTAGTTGCAGCCATCTACCACCAGCGCACTGGGGACGCTCAGTACTGCAGAAGGCGCGCTGGCCAGCCAGTCGTCGCCCATGGCCTGGCTTAGCTCGGCGTGCTGCCGCCAGTCGGCCTCCAGCACGGCTTCGTCCAGCTGCATCACGCAATGCTCGGGAATGGATACTTTCAGCAGCTGGAAGCCGGGCGGCAGGCTGGGCAGTTCGCTGTGTACCAGCATTTCCAGCATGGCGCTGGCGGCGTGGTCGGCCAGGTAGACCACCGGCTGACCGGCGCTATGCCAGCGCCCCCCCACCAGCAGGCCGCCCAGACCGTGCAGGTCGGCGTAATTGCTGATGCGCCAGGCGATCACGCCACATAGCCCTCATCGATCTGCAACAGCAAGGCTTCCACCAGTCGTGCGCCCTGTTCGGTACGGGCGGTGTCCAGTGGCGAGGCGCCAGCGAAGCGTTGCAGCGGCTGGCGCAGCCAGGCGGTGGCAATCTCCTGTTCGCCCAGTACCTGCTCGGCCAGCAACAGCAGATTGGCCAGGCGCACGCCGCGCTCGGATTCGTCGCGGCTGAGCTGCTCACCCTTGCGGATGCGGTGGCTGAGCGTGCGCTCGGGGATGACAAAGCTCAGCTCGCTGCGGCTGAGCCCGGCCTTGCCCAGATTGGTGATCAGCGAGGTGGAGAGCCCGTCGGCCACCGAGTTGGCCAGCTCCAGCTCGCTGTGCAGCGGTTGGCCCAGCAGTTTTGCCAGGCCGTCCAGCTGCAGGCCACCCTTGCGCCGCGGCGGCGGCGGGGTGGTCTTGCTCCGTGGGGTAAAGCGGCTGGCTTCCATGGCAGGCTCCATTGTCGGCAAATTGCCATTACAGTATCGGCATTTTGCCGGAGCAAGACAAGCTGCCGGCGTTCAGTCCGGCTGGCGCAGCACGGCAGGGTTGTCCGGCTTGTCGTGGGCGATGCCCAGCAGGCTGGCCATCAGCCCGCACAGCTCCACCTGGCGGACGCGGGCGGTACTGTCATGGCAAAAGCGCGAGCCCAGCAGATAGAGGGGCACCAGTCTTTCCTCGGGCAGCACACCACCGTGGCTGCGGTCGGCATTCATGCCGTGGTCGCTGGTGACCAGCACCTGGTAGTCCTCGGCTAGCCACTGCGGCAGATACTGCGACAACAGCTTGTCGTGGTAGCGGGCGGCATTGCGGTATTCCATGCTGTCACCACCAAAGCGGTGGCCGGCATCGTCCACGCCCATGGGGTGAATCAGCAGGAAATCCGGATCATGGCGGCGGCGCAGCAGTTCGCCATCGATATACAGGTGATCGTCCGGGTAGTGGTCCAGATGGTAGAACAGGCCATGCTGGATGGGCAGGCTTGCATCATCGGTCAGGCGGTCGCGCACGGCATCATAAGGCGCGCGGTTGTAAAGCTCGCTGATCCAGTGATAGGCCGCGGCAGCGGTGCGCAGCCCGGCGGCGCGGGCCAGGCTGAAAATGCTCTGCTCGGTGGACAGCCGCACCACATCGTTATGCACCACACCGCTGGCGATGGGGGGAACGCCGGTGAGTATGCATTCGTACAGCGGGCGCGACAGCGAGGGCAGTTCGCAGCGTAGCTGATGCAGGCTGGCCAGGCCGGCCTCGCACAGTCCCTGCAGATAACCCATGCCGTCATGGCCGGCCTGCCAGCCCAATCCGTCCACCACCACCAGAATCACCTTGTTGCGCATCTTGCCTCCGCTTGCCGCCGGCGCAGGCCGGATTGCTGCCAGCTGCGCCACAAAATCAGCAATAGTGCCATGTTTCGATGACAGCCTGGTTATATCTGCTGGCACCTGGCCTGATAGGCTAGCTGGTGCTTTCCGCGTAGCGGGACTGGATGGCTTCGACCTCCGGCACGATGCGCAGGAAGGTGCTGACCAGGTGGGGATCGAAATGCAGGCCGCTTTGCTGTTGCAGATAGTCGAGCGCTGCCTGTTGCGACCATGCCGGCTTGTAGGGGCGGGTGGAAACCAGGGCGTCGTACACATCGCAAATGGCGGCAATGCGGCCTTCCAGCGGAATTTCCTCCCCGCACAGCCCGGCAGGGTAGCCGCTGCCATCCCATTTTTCATGGTGGGTCAGGGCAATGCGGCGCGCCATGCGGATGACCAGGGCCGGATGCTCGGGAATGATGGTGCCGCCGATGCGCGGGTGCTCGCGCATGATCTGGCTTTCGTTGTCGTCCAGGCGGCCGGGCTTGAGCAGGATGCGATCCGGCACACCGATCTTGCCCACATCGTGCAAGGGACTGGCCATGCGCAGCGCATGGGCCCAGGTGGCGTCCTTGCCCAGTGCCAGCGCCATCTGCTCGCACATCTTGCTCATGCGGGTAATGTGCTTGCCGGTTTCGTTGTCACGGTATTCGCCGGCGCGGGCCAGGCTGAGGGTGACTTCCTGCGCCATGTCCTCCAGTGCATTCAGCAGGGTGTCGTAGTAGGCGTAGGTAGCCAGCCCCATGTCGAGAAACACCGCCCGGTTCACTGCCGTCAGATAGCGGCTGCGGCGGGCCTCATCCGGCACCAGCTGCCCCAGCAACACCACCAGCTGATTGAGTACCACCACGTAGGCGCCGGAGTAAAAGCGCAGGTCCACCCCCAGTTGCTGATGGGTGCGGCCGATGGCCAGGGTGGCTTCCAGATAGTCCTGGTTGAAATTGCCGGCAAAGACATGGTCCTGCCAGTGACGCAGCTGATGGGCACGGGCGCGCTGCATGGCGGCCGGAGCGCTGAAGGTGGCGCTGGCCGCCGCATTGGCATGGATGTAGGCATATACCCCATCCATCAGCAGATCCATATGGGGGCGGATCAGTCCGCCAAACTCGCGCAGGGTGTTGATGCTGTCTGCATCCATGTCGAGAAAGTCACGCCATTGTTCAAAGCGAAGCCGCACGCAGGGATTCCTTGCAATCGTGGTTGGCCGTCATGGCCGGAAGTAACCATGATAACAAAGAGGACAAATGACATGTCAAAGGAATGTTGTGGCCGGCCGCCTGCCGGCACCGTTCAGCCGTGGCGCTGGCGGCGTTGCAGACGGCTGCTGTCGATGATGTCGGCGGCGCGGGCGCGTAACTGGCCACAGCCGCCGTCGATGTCCTGGCCGGCCGAATCGCGGATCTTGGTCAGCACGCCATGCTGGTGCAGATAGTGTTTCATGTACTGGATGTGCGCAGCATCCGGGCGCTGGTAGTGATCGCCCTCCATGCTGTTGTAGGGAATCAGGTTCAGCACGCCATATTTGCCCTTGAGCAGGGCGATGGCGGCATCCATTTCCTGCTGGCTGTCGTTGACCCCGGCCAGCAGCGTCCACTGGTACTGAATGGGATAGCCCACCTGGCGGGCATAGCGTTCGCCCTGTGCCACCAGCTCGGCCGGACTGATGCGCGGTGCTCGCGGTAGCAAGCGGGCGCGCAGCCCGGCATCCGTGGTGTGCAAGGACAGCGCCAGTGCCGGCTTGACCCGCTGCTGTGGCAGGCGCTCGAACACGCGCGGGTCACCCACGGTGGAAAACACCAGATTCTTGTGGGCGATATTGCCCTCGCTGCCGAGAAAATCTATCGCTTCCAGCACATTGTCCAGATTGTGTGCCGGCTCGCCCATGCCCATGAACACCACTTTTTTCACCGGGCGGATACGCCGCGCCAGCACCACCTGCGCCACGATTTCCGCGCTGCCCAGCTGACGCAGCAGGCCGGATTTGCCGGTCATGCAGAAGGTGCAGCCCACGGCACAGCCCAGCTGGCTGGAAACGCAGAGCCCGTCGCGCGGCAGCAGCACGCTTTCCACCAGTTGGCCGTCGGCCAGTTCCACCAGCAGGCGTTGCGCGGCATCGGCGGCCTCATGCCGGGTGTGGATGCGCGCCAGTGCTTCCAGCTGCTGGCTGAGCACCGGCAAGCCCTGCCGTACGCTGAGCGGAAAATAGTGCTCGCTTTGCTGGTGGCGGGTGCCATGGTCCAGCGCCAGGCCTTGCAGCCAGGCGCGGCTGATGCGGCCGATGTGGCAGGGGCGGGCGCCAAGGGCGGCGAGGGCGTGGTGAAAATCCTGGATGCGCATGACAAAAGGCGGGTGCGGTAAGGGTGACTGGGGAAAGGCGGCTAGGGTAGCGCAATGCGCCATGGCTGGTCAGCATAAATGTTTAAAAACAGGCGCAGGGGTGACTGATCAATCAGCCGGCTTACTCGGCACGATCTCCAGAACAGAATGAGGACCGTTGCCCTGATTTTGTCTGGATGAAAAATGGCAGCGTAAACGGTTGAATTTTAATCATTCTGGAGCTTGTGCCATGAAAAAAACCATTCTGCTTGCCATGTTGTTGTCCGCACTGAGTTCAGTTTCATTTGCTGCCTGTTTTGTTGTCGGTCCGCAGCCGCCTTGTGGTGATTTTGTCGTGGGGCCGAGCGATCCCTGCTGCTAAGCCGCGTTAATCAGCATCCCGTCATCAGATGATGTCGGGATGCCTGATGATAAAAGCCGCCCCTGTGGCGGCTTTTGTTTGGGGTCCAATCTGGTGTGGGGCAGTCCTTGCCGCACATCCTTACCAAGTTGCTGCCAGTCGATCAGATCAGCTTGTGCTCGATGGCGTAGCGCACCATGTCGGCCACCGAGTGCGCCTGCAGCTTCTGCATCAGGCGCACCTTGTGGGTGCTTACCGTCTTGGAACTGATGTTGAGCTGCTGGGCGATTTCATTGACATTGGTGCCGTGCACCAGGCGTTCGAACACCTGGTATTCGCGTTCGGACAGCTGGGCATGGGCAGGGCGGGAGTCGGTCAGCCCCACTTCGAATACCATGCGGTCGGCCAGTTGCGGGTCGATGTAGCGGCCACCGCCGGCCACCTTGCGGATGGCAGTCAGCAGCAGGGCCGGATCGCTGTCCTTGGTGCTGTAACCGGCGGCACCGGCCTTGAGCGCGCGGGCGGCGATCTGCACTTCATCGTGCATGGACAGCATCAGGATGGCCGGCGGATTGTCCAGGGCGCGAATGCGCGGGATGGATTCCAGCCCATTGGTGCCGGGCATGGAAATGTCCAGCAACAGCACGTCGCAGGGAATCTGGCGCAGCTGTTCCAGCAGGTGGGTGCCATTGGTGGCTTCTCCCACCACGCTGATGTCCTCGGCCAGCGATACCAGCTGCTTGATGCCCTCGCGGACGATTTTGTGGTCTTCGGCAATGATGACGCGGATCACGCGTTTTCCTTTCCTGCTTCGGCGGGTAGCCGGATGGTGAGAGTGCAGCCTTGTTCCGGCTGGCTGTCGATGTCGAGCACGCCACCCAGCAGCAGCACGCGTTCGCGGATGCCGACCAGGCCAAAAGAGCGCAGCTGGCGGTGGGCATGCGGGTCGAAGCCCTTGCCGTCGTCGGCAATGCTCAGGGTGATCATGCCTTGCTGGCAGGTCAGGCCCACGCTCACCGTGCTGGCTTCGGCATGGCGCAGCACATTGGTCAGGGCTTCCTGCAGGATGCGGAACACGCCGATGGCGCGGGCATCGCTCAGCGGGATGGGGGTGTCGGGCACGGAGACCAGACAAGGAATGCCGCTGCGTTTTTCAAAGCGGCGCGCCTGCCATTCGATGGCCGAGCCGATGCCGGCATCCAGCACCGGCGGGCGCAGCGCCGTGGCGACGTCGCGCACGATCTGGAAGGTTTGCTCGATCAGCTTTTTCATCGCCTGCAGCCGTTCGGCCAGCTTGCTGTCGCTCTGGCCAAAGCTCAGTTCGCACATCGAGGTTTCCAGTCGCAGCACGGTCAGGATCTGTCCCAGTTCATCGTGGACTTCGCGGGCGATACGGGCTTTTTCTTCTTCACGTACCGATTCCAGGTGGGCCGACAGGCTGCGCAGCAGGCCACGCGATTCGGCCAGCTGCAATTCATTGTGCTTGTTCTCGGAGATATCCCAGACAATGCCGTCCCATACCACATGGCCATCGTCAAAGCAGCGCACCGTGGCCTTGATGTCCACCCAGCGCAATTGCCCGTCCTGATGCAGCATGCGGCCCTGCCAGGCCAGGTCGTGATTATGCTGGTCGGCCTGTTGCCAGGCCTGCTGGTAGCTGGCGCGGTCGCTGGCCGCCACCACATCCAGCCAGCCTGCCGGCAGGCTGATCATGTCCAGCGGGCTGTAGCCCAGCATGCTCTGGCTGGCATCGCTGACAAAGGCCAGCCGCACCGGCATTTGCGCTGCCGGGCGTTCCAGGCGGAATACCATGCCCGGCACATTGCTGGCCATGCCCTTGAAGCGGGCTTCGCTTTCTTCCAGGGCGGCGCGGGCTTTTTGCCGTTCGGTAATGTCGTTGAGATAGACCACCAGGTATTCGGTACGGCCGAATTTGAGAAAGCTGAGGGTGACGCCTACCGGCAGTGTCTGGCCATCGGCCTTGAGGCAGTGGGTTTCAAAGCTGCTGACGGCCTTGCGGCTGCGCAGCTGGTTCCACATTTCCAGCCAGCGGGCGTGGTCGAGCGAGGGTTGCAGTTCGGGCAGGGACAAGCGCAACAGCAGGGCTGGCGGATAGCCCAGCATGGTTTCCGCCGCCCGGTTGGCGTACTGGATGCGGCTGTCCCAGTTGACCCACAGGATGCCGACCGTGCTGTTGTCGATGGAAAACTGGGTCAGCCGCAAGGATTCTTCGGCCACATCGCGCGCCTCCAGCTCCATGCGCGCTGCCAGCAGGCGCTTTTCCGCCCAGCGCCGTTGCCGCCGCTGATGGTTCCACACCACCGCCAGCAGCAGGCTGCTCAGCAGCAGCGCCAGGCTCAGCCGGTGCCAGAAGGTCAGCGAATCGATCAGCCGCGGATAGCTGGGCAGCATCCAGCGGGCGTACAGCTGCTCCATGCGGCTGCCGGGGATGTCCTGCAGCTGGCGATCCAGTACGGCGGGCAGTTCCGGCCAGTCACGCCTTACCCCGATGCGCAGCAGATGGGTGTAGCCCAGATCGCCCACCACCGCCAGGCGGGAGAATTCCGGCTCCTTGAGCAAGGTGGCCAGCTGGGCCTCATCGACGATGGCGTATTCGGCATATTGCTGCTGTACGGTTTGCAGGGCCAGACGGTCGTTGGCCACTTCGACGCGGGGCAGTTCCGGGTAATTGCGCCGGACAAAGCGCAGGGCATCGCTATTGCCGTCCAGCGCCAGCCGCTCGCTGAGTGACAGCCGGTCCAGATCGACCGCATTGCCGCTGCCGTCGGGGAAGCCGACTATCTTGTGCGGCACCCGCAAATAGGGCTGGGAAAACAGCCAGTGATGCAGGCTGGCCGGTGTTTGCAACATGCCGGGCGAGACATCCACCGTGCCGGCCTCCACCGCCCGGTCCAGTGCCTGCTGGGTGGCAAAGGTACGCCAGCTCAGCTGCACGCCCATCTTGCTGGCCAGCAGCAGCATCACCTCGACGTCGGCTCCTTCCAGCAGATGGTTGCGCGGGTTGATCTGGGCATAGGGCGCTTGCAGTACCACGCCCACCCGCCAGTCGCGATGGGCGGCCAGCCAGTTGCCTGCAGCCGGCGCTGCCGCCATGGCCAGTGAGCAGAACAGGCTGAGCAGCAGGGCTGGCAGGGTCAAAGACAAATGTCGAAGGCGAGAAGCCGGTTGCATGTGAAGCCTGTATGCAATGGGGTAAGGGATGGCCATGGCCGTTGTGCAATAAGAAGCGGCTGGCATGAGTGCGGCATACTTTACCCTTTAGTGCCGGTTTTGCCAAAAATGCTGGCGGAAGTCGGCCTGGTCGGCTTCGGTAGTGCGTTTACCAGAATTAACATCAATTTACCGTGCATTAACCGCGACGCAGCCGCCAAAGCCGGATACTGCGCTATCAAAATAGCAAGCATCCTTATCCCTTCATGCCTCGTTTCATTGCATTGCACCGTCGCAGCCTGCTGCTCGTCATCGGTTTGCTGCTGGCGCTTGCCGCTTACCTGTTCTACCCCCGCCCGCCAGTCAATCACTACCTGACCGCCACCGTAAGCCAGCTGGATCTGGAAGACAGCGTGCTGGCCACCGGCACCATCAAGGCGCTACGCGAAGTCAGCGTGGGTGCCCAGGTGTCCGGCCAGGTGAAGTCACTCAAGGTGGTCCTGGGCCAAACTGTGAGAAAGGGTGATGTACTGGCCGAAATCGATCCGCGCACCCAGGAAAATGCGCTGGAAGATGCCCAGGCTTCGGTCAGCAGCTATCAGTCGCAGCTGAAGTCCAAACTGGCGGCCTTGCTCAAGGCGCGCCAGGATTTCTCCCGGCAACAGCAGATGCTGGGGCAGCAGGCTACCTCGCGTGAAAGCTACGACAGCGCCAAGGCGGCGCTGGATGGTGCCGAAGCGGATACCCAGCAACTGCAGGCGCAGCTGCAACAGGCGCGCATCAGCCTGAAAACCGCTCAGCTCAATCTGGGCTATACCCGCATTGCTGCGCCCATCGATGGCGTGGTGGTGGCCTTGCCGGTGGAGGAAGGGCAGACGGTGAATGCCAGCCAGTCCACCCCCACCATCGTCAAGCTGGCGCAGCTGGATACGGTGACGGTGAAGTCGGAAATTTCGGAAGGCGATGTGGTCAAGGTCAAGCCCGGCCTGCCGGTGTACTTCACCATACTGGGCGAGCCGGACCGGCGCTATCAGGCGCGCTTGCGCGCCATCGACCCGGCGCCGCAATCGTATAGCGATGCCAGTGACAGCAGCACCAGCTCCACCTCGACCGGCAGCAGTTCCAGCAGCTCCACCTCGTCCACTGCCATCTATTACTACGGCCTGTTTGATGTGCCCAATCCGCAGCACAAGCTGCGCATCAATATGACGGCACAGGTCACGGTGGTGCTCAGCCAGGTCAGGGCGGCACTGGCGATTCCGGCCAATGCGCTGGGTGTGCGTGGCAAGGATGGCCGCTATCAGGTGCGGGTATTGCAGCCGGACGGCAGCGTGCAGGCGCGGACGGTGCAAATTGGCCTGAACAATAATGTGCACGCCCAGGTGTTGAGCGGCCTGCGCGCCGGCGAGCAGGTGATTGTAGGGGAGGCCAGCGTCAGCAGCAGTGGCAGCGGTCATAACGGCCCGCCGCCGATGGGGATGTAAGCATGCGTACTCCCTTGCTGGAACTGTCAGGCGTGTGCCGCGATTTTGTCGCGGGCGAAGAGACGGTCACCGTGCTGGACGACATTCATTTGCAGATTCAGGCCGGGGAAATGGTGGCCATCATCGGCGCATCCGGCTCCGGCAAATCCACCCTGATGAATATCCTGGGCTGTCTGGATGCCGCCACGCGCGGCAGTTATCGGGTGGCCGGGCAGGCGGTGGCGGACATGTCGGCCGACCAGCTGGCCGAGCTGCGGCGCGAGCATTTCGGCTTTATCTTTCAGCGCTACCACCTGCTGGGCGAGCTCAATGCCTTGCAGAATGTCGAGTTACCGGCCGTCTACGCGGGCTGCCCGGCAGCAGAGCGCTCAGCGCGTGCCGCCAGCCTGCTGGCACGCCTTGGCCTTGCCGACCGTGCCGGCCACAAGCCGGGCCAGCTGTCTGGTGGCCAGCAGCAGCGGGTGAGCATTGCGCGGGCGCTGATGAATGGCGGCAAGGTGATTCTGGCCGATGAACCCACCGGCGCGCTGGACAGTGCCAGCGGCCAGCAGGTGATGGCCATCCTGCGTGAACTGCATGCCGAGGGCCACACCATTATCCTGGTCACCCACGACAGCAAGGTGGCCGAGCATGCCGACCGCATTATCGAGATTGGCGATGGCAAGCTGGTGGCGGAAACCCGCCGTACCCCCGCCGTCGCCGTTACCGCCGTGCCTGCAGCCCTGGCCAGTCCGCAGGCCACTGGCTGGCGCTTGCTGCGCGAACAATTTGCCGAAGCCTTCGGCATGGCCTGGCGCGCGCTGATGGCGCACCGCCTGCGCTCGGCGCTGACCATGCTGGGCATCATCATCGGCATTGCCTCGGTGGTGTCGGTAGTGGCACTGGGTACCGGCTCCAGCCAGCGCATTCTCAGCGACATCAGTTCACTTGGCACCAACACCATCAATATCTATCCCGGCAAGCATTTTGGCGACCGCAAGGCCGATGCCATCCACACCCTGACCCCGCGCGATGCCAGCGTGCTGGCCGAGCAGGGCTTTGTCGACAGCGTGACGCCGGAAGTCAGCGACAGTGTGACACTGCGCTACCGCAATGTGGCGGTGACGGCGCAGGTCAAGGGCGTGGGCGAGCAGTATTTCCGCGTGCGCGGCGTGTCCATGGCGCAGGGCAGGGCCTTTGATGCCGTGGCGGTCAGCCAGCAGGCGCAGCAGGTGGTGATCGACGAAAACACTCGCAAGGCGCTGTTTGCCGAGGGTGACGAGCCCATCGGCAAGGTGATCCTGCTGGGCAAGCTGCCCTGCCGCGTGGTGGGCGTGACCCAAACCCAGAAAAGCGCCTTCGGCACCGATGACAACCTTAATCTGTGGCTGCCCTACAGCACGGTGATGTACCGCATGCTGGGCCAGAACTACCTGAAAGCCGTCACGGTGCGGGTCAGTGACAATGTGTCCACCGCTGCTGCCGAGCAAAGCCTGGTGGCGCTGATGACCCGCCGTCACGGCATGCAGGACTTCTTTGTGATGAATACCGACAGCATCCGCCAGACCATTGCCAGCACCACCGCCACCATGACCTTGCTGGTGTCGCTGATCGCGGTGATCTCACTGGTGGTGGGCGGCATCGGCGTGATGAACATCATGCTGGTGTCGGTGAGCGAGCGTACCCGCGAGATCGGCGTGTGCATGGCGGTGGGCGCACGCCAGCGCGACATCATGCAGCAGTTTCTGATCGAGGCCGTGCTGGTTTGCCTGCTGGGTGGTGCGCTGGGCGTGGCCTTGTCGCTGGGCCTGGGCGTGCTGGTGGCCCGGCTGGCCAGCTTCACCATGGTGTACTCACCCACCTCCATTGTGGCGGCCTTTGCCTGCTCCACCCTGGTGGGAGTGCTGTTTGGCTATCTGCCGGCGCGTAATGCGGCGCGGCTGGACCCTGTCGTGGCCTTGTCACGAGAATGAGAATGCAATGAAAGTGCTTTACCCGCTCTTGCTGGCCAGCCTGCTGCTGGCCGGCTGCACCAGTCTGACCGCAACACCCTATCAGGTGCCGGCGGTCACGCTGCCCGCCCAGTGGCAGGGCGCGGCGGCGGCGGATGATGGCCCGATCAGTGGCGATAACTGGTGGCAGCAGTTTGGCGATGCCGAACTGAACCGGCTGGTGGCGCTGGTGCTGTCCCGCAATAATGATCTGGCCACCGCTGCCATCAAGGTACAGCAGGCCATGCTCAAGGCCGAGCTGGCCGCCACCGACCTGGCCCCCACGCCGGCCTTCGGCCTGTCCAGCTCCGCCAGCCAGCGGCTGGGTGGGGCTGCCGTCAACAGCCAGACCCATGCGGCCAGCCTGTCGGTCAGCTACGAGGCCGATCTGTGGGGCCAGCTGTCGCATCTGCGCGATGCCAAGGTCTGGGAGGCGCGCGCTACCGAGCAGGATCGTGCCGCCAGCCGGCTCAGCCTGATCGGCAGCACCATCAAGCTGTACTGGAAGCAGGCCTGGTTGCAGCAGCGCCTGCAACTGGGCGCAGCCAGCATCGACTACCAGCAGCAAGCCTTGCGCCTGGTGCTGGCCAAGCAGCAGGCCGGTGCGGCGGCGCAGCTGGATGTGCTGACCGTACGGCAAAGCCTGGCCAGCCAGCAGGCCAGTCTGTACGACTACCAGCAGCAACTGGCAGAAACCCGCAATGCGCTGGCCATCTTGCTGGACGGCCCGCCGCCGGGTGTGCTGACCACTGCCAGCAGCCTGCCGCAGCAGGATCTGCCCGATGTGCCGGCCGGTCTGCCGGTGCAGCTGCTGGCCCGGCGGCCCGATCTGCGCGCCGCCGAACTGCGTCTGCGTGAAACGCTGGCCAATGGCGACGCTACCCGCGCATCCTACTATCCCGATTTTTCCCTCACCGGCAGCCTGGGCAGCAGCAGTAGCCGGCTGGCGCAGGTGCTCAGCAATCCGCTGGCCACGCTGGGGGCCGGGCTGACCCTGCCATTTTTGCAAGTGCGGCAGATGAAGCTGAACAACAGCATCAGCGACGCCGATTACCAGTTGGCGGTGGTGAATTTCCGCCAGACGCTATACACGGCGCTGGCCGATGTGGAAAACGCGCTGGCTGCCCGCAGCCACTATCAGCAGCAAGGGCAGCGGCTGACGCTGTCGGCGCAACTGGCCGGACAGTCCGAGCAGCTATACCGGCTGCGCTACCAGGCCGGTGCGGCAGCGCTGAAAGACTGGCTGGACGCACAGGAAACCCGCCGTCAGGCGGAAGTGTCGCTACTGGAGAACCGCTACAACCGGCTGCTGAATCAGGTGACGCTGTATCAGGCACTGGGCGGGGATGCGCAGCCACACCAGCTGGCTGCGCATGACTCAGCGCCGGGCGGAGGCGGATAGTTTCTGTTCCAGCTGGTGCTGGAACAGCTCCAGCACGATGGACAGCAGCCAGTACAGAATGGCCGCCGTCAGCAACATTTCCATGTAGCGGTAAGCCGAACGGCCATAGCTTTGCGCCAGGAACATCAGCTCCCACAAGCCCATCACCGACACCAGCGAGGAATCCTTCAGCATGGAAATGAACATGCTGAAGGTGGGCGGGACTGCCACTTTCATTGCCTGCGGCAAGATGATGAAGCGCATGATGGCATGCGGTTTCAGCCCCAGTGCCTTGCCGGCATCCCACTGGCCGCGGTGGATGGACAGGATGGCCGAGCGGAACACCTCGCTCAGATAAGCGCCATAGCACAGCGCCAGCGCCGCCACGCCGGACGGAATGGCCGTGGGCACCACGCCCAGCTGCGGCAGGCCCAGGTAGATCAGCAGAATCTGCACCAGCAGCGGCGTGCCCTTGAAAAACGAGTTATAGAAGGTGGCCAGGCCGTACAGCAGCGGGTTGGTCGACAGCCGGCCCAGTGCCGACAGCATGCCGATGGCCACTGCCAGCACAGTGGAAAGCAGGCATAGCAGCAGGGTGAGCGGAATGCCCTGGATAAAGCCTTCCGGGCTTAACTCCAGCCCGGCCAGCAAGGGCAGCTTGCTCAGGGCAAACTGGTAGTCCAGCCCAAAGGCTTGCACAAACCAGACAAAGCCACCCAACAGACACAACATGACCAGGCCGACTTGCAGCCTGAATCGGTTTTCCAGTTTCATGATACGGACAGACAAAAACAGAAAGCCCCGGACGGCTGCATGCCGCCACGGGGCTGATTCTTAGTTGGTGATATCGCTGCCAATCCACTTCTTGGAAATGGCGCTGAGGGTGCCGTCTTTCTTCAGCTCGCTGATGACCTGTTTGACGCGGGCATTCCACTGCGCATCACCCTTGTCCACGGCCACCCAGTTCGGTTCCTGGTAGAGCGGGGCGCCGACGATGCGGAACTTGCCGGTCTTGCTGATGCGCTCGTTTGCCGTCACCAGGTTGGAAATCACCGCATCCACGCGCTTGCCCGCGCCCAGTGCCAGGTCCTGGAAGGCCAGTTCTTCATTGTCGTACGGGGCAATCACCACCTTGTTGAAGGGGTAGGCGGGTTGCACGGCGTTGGGGGCTTCAATGGTCAGCTTCTTCTGCAGATAGCTTTCATAGGACGAGCCTTGCTGTACGGCAATCTTCTTGCCTTCCAGGCTCTTGATGCTGCTGGTTTTCTTGTCGGCCACATTGGCGATCAGCACCGCCGGCGAATTGTAGTAAAACGCCGGGAAGTCCAGTACCTGGGCTCTTTCCTTGTTGGGCGTCATCGAGCAGATGCAGATGTCCCAGCGAGCGCCCCATTTGCCGGCGGCAATCACTTCCCAGGACGGGGTGTCCAGTTTCAGCTTGACGCCCAGTTTTTTCGCCACGGCCTTGGCCACATCCACATCAAAGCCATCCAGCTGGTTTTTGCTGTTGAGGAAGGAGAAGGGCGGGTAGCTTTCCAGCAATACACCACGCAGCACGCCGCTTTTCTGAACGTGGTCAAGGGTGGCACCGGCATGGCTGTGGCCGGCAAGCAGCAGGGCCAGGGCGGCGATGGTGTTGGTGATCTTGGTTTGTCGTTGGAACATTTTTATAGTCTTGATGCTGTTTGGGTGTTAATCTATATACCAAACTATTATAATAAATACCAACTTGTTTCTTTATAAGAATATAACATTTTCTCATCATCACTCCGGAGTTTTCCGGTATAGGTGGGGAATGCATGGATAACATCATGAGCCAAATCCTTATTCTCGATGGCGGCATGGGCCGCGAACTCAAACGCATTGGCGCACCGTTCCAGCAACCGGAATGGTCGGCACTGGCACTGCTGGAAGGCCCGCATTTTGTCGAGCAGGCACACGATGCCTTTGTGAATGCCGGTGCCCGCGTCATTACCACCAATAGCTATGCGGTGGTGCCCTTTCACATTGGCCAACAGCGTTTCGAACAGCATGGCGAGCGACTGGCTGCGCTGGCCGGTGAACTGGCCCGCCGCAGCGCCGACAAGGCAAGCCACGCGGTGACCGTGGCCGGCTCCTTGCCGCCGGCACTGGGTTCCTACCGGCCGGACCTGTTCAACGAGGCCGACTCGCTGGCCATTCACCGTGTGCTGATTGCCGGTCTGGCACCCTATGTGGATGTGTGGCTGGCCGAGACGCAAAGCTCGCTGGCCGAGGTGCGTGCGGTGCGCCAGGCGCTGGGCGAGCAGGACAAGCCGCTGTGGCTGTCCTTCACCTTGCAGGATGAAGATACTGATGCGGTGGCGCGGCTGCGCTCTGGCGAAACCGTCAGCGAAGCCGTGGCCGAAGCCATCCGCCTGGGTGCGGCGGCAGTGCTGTTCAACTGCAGCCAGCCGGAGGTGATGGAAGCGGCGCTGGATGCCGCCAATGCGGTGCTGCAGCAGCAAGGCGGCCAGTTGCAACTGGGTGTGTACGCCAATGCCTTTCCCCCGACTCCGAAGGATGCCAAGGCCAATGCCACGCTGGATGAAATCCGCGCCGACCTGACCCCGCAAAACTATCTGGGCTGGGCCGAGCGCTGGGTGGGCAAGGGCGCGGGCATTGTCGGCGGTTGCTGCGGCATCACGCCGGAGCACATTACCGCATTGTCCAACAGCCTGAGCTGATACTCTTCAGCCCGAATCGTCAGCCAGACGGTGTGCCGGGAGGCATCAGCCTCCCAGCACTTTTCCGATCATGGCCGGGGTGTCGACAGCGGCTTCCCGCATGGCTCGGCCGGTGCCGCGGGCAGCTGAGCGCCCTTAGTCCCGCATGAAGCAGGCATCAGCATCACCGCTTTGTCGGTAGTTTGCCTGCAAGTTTGAAAAGTCCATCTCGCCAAAGCTGTCAGTCAGGAAATCCAGCAAGCTGCGCACGGAGGGCAACAAGCCCTGCCGGGATGGAAACAGCGCATACACAACCGCCTCCGGTGGTTTCCAGTCGGGCAGTACCGGGACCAGCAGTTGCTGGTTCAGGTCTTTGAAACACACCAGCAGTGGCAATTGTGCAATCCCGCCATGATCAAGCGCCAGCCGGCGGATGGTGATGATGTCATCGCTAACCAGCCTTGGCGTGTGGGGGATGTGCAGCGATTGCTGAGCGGGCCCCTGCAGCTGCCAGGCATAGTTGCGACGTTGCAGCCCCCAGTGCAGGCTGGGCAGCTGGCTGAGTTCCTGCACTGAGCCCGGGTAGCCATGCTGCTGCAGAAACTGCGGGCTGGCCACCAGCTCTTGCGGGCTGCGCGAAAGTCTCTTCATCACCAAGCCGCTATCTTCAAATGGTGGCGTTTTGGCATGCAAGGCTAAATCCAGCCCTTCCCTTAATACATCCACTTCGCGATTGGTGCTTTCTATCTGCACCTTCACCAGCGGGAAGCGTGTCATGAAGCGCGAAATCATCCCGGCTACGACAAAGTTCAACAAGGCCGTGGGGCAGCTGATCCGCACCGTGCCTTGCGGCACGACCTGCTTTTTCTCGACGGATGCCCGGGCCGCCTCGCTGGCAGTCAGCACCTGCTGGCAGTGCACGTAAAATTCCTGTCCCAGATCAGTCACCGCAAAATGGCGGGTGGAACGGTTGATCAGGCGCGCAGCAAGATAGGTTTCCAGCTCCTGGATGCTGCGGCTGAGCCTGGATTTGGAAACGCCAGTGGCGCGGCTGGCCGCTCCAAACCCGCCATGGTCAACAATCTGGGCAAAGTAATACAGTGCATTCAGGTCATACATTGCGCGGGCACACCCTGTTGATGGATGGGATCAACATACCGGAAACCTCCTCTTGATGTCTGCCGCAAGCGCTGTCTTGCCGGTGAAACACTCTGTTGCATTTATCAAGCAATCAATATAACAGTAGAAACTGTATATTGATGGCGCAGCTGCCACTGCCGGCATTCACGGCCTGCCCGGCACGGTGCTTGCACATCTATCACAGGAGAGCCTCATGACCGATCAAACCGCTGAATTAAGCAAAGCACCCACGCCAGATCCTGCCGAGGACAATGCCTTTTTCCCTTCGCCATACTCCTTGAGCCAATACACCTCATCCAGAACGGACTTTGATGGTACGGACTACCCGCAGCCCTACAGCGGCGGCAAGTGGAAGGTTTTGATGGTGGCAAGCGACGAGCGCTATGTGCTGATGCAAAACGGCACCATGTTCTCCACGGGCAACCACCCGGTTGAAACGCTGCTCCCCATGTATCACATGGACCGTGCCGGCTTTGAGATCGATGTGGCCACCCTGTCGGGCAATCCGGTCAAGTTGGAAATGTGGGCGATGCCGGGCGAAGATGACACCGTGAAAGGGGTCTACGCCAAGTATCGTGACCAATTCAAATCGCCACTGAAGCTTGCGGACGTGATGGCGCAAAGCGTGAATGACGACTCTCCCTATATTGCCGTCTTTGTTCCGGGTGGTCATGGCGCCTTGGTGGGCATTCCACATAGCAAGGAAGTGAAAGACTTGCTGCTGTGGGCGATGGCCAAGGATAAGTATGTGATTACCTTGTGCCATGGCCCGGCCTGTCTCCTGGCCCCGGCCGTGGATGAAGCGCCGGAAGACTATATTTACAAGGGTTACAAGATCTGTGTTTTTCCTGATGCCCTGGATCAAGGCGCCAATATCCAGATCGGCTACATGCCCGGCCCCTTGCCTTGGCCTTTGGCGGAAAGCCTGGCCAAGCTGGGCGTCGAGATACTGAATAGCGGGATTAGCGGCCAGTGTTATCAGGATAGAAAGCTGATCACTGGTGATAGCCCACTGGCCGCCAACAATATCGGCAAATTGGCCGCCAATGCCTTGTTGCAAGAAGCCCGGTCGATTTAGCCGGATCTGTGTGTACACCATGAGGCCGGAGTGGCGCTAGCAGATAAACAGCACGGCTCCGGCTGCATCGGCCAGATGGCTGCTTTCCATGTGGAAGCAGCCATTTTTTATTTTCCTGGGGAAGGGCGGGATGGGCTGAAGCACGGCTTGCCGACTGGCGCGCATGGCCTGCTTGCGCAACAGGCTGCGCGGCGGTGGCGGATAGTGAAGCCATGGGATTGCTGCCTGTTACCCGGCTGCTGTCTTGTGCGCAGTCAATGCGAGCCAATGCAGAATGCAAAACCCCCGCAGGGCGGGGGTTTGGGGGATACTTTACAAATAACTCTCAGGTGTAAGTCAGAAGGGGATGTCGTCGTCCATGTCGTCCAGCTTGGGTGCCGGCTTGGCTTCCATGCGGCGCGGTGCCGCCGGCGGTGCGGCCGGGCGGGACTGGGCTGCCGGCTCGCCGTAGGCGTAGTTGTCGTCCATGGACGAGCCGCCTTCGCGCTTGCCGCCTTGCAGGCTCAGTTCGTTTACGCGCACATCAGGCGACAGTTGTTTCTGGCCTTCCTTGTTCTGCCATTCGCGCAGGGTGAGCTGGCCGTATACGGTCACTTGCTGGCCCTTGCTGAGGAAGTTTTTCAGCGATTCGCCGCGCTTGCCCCATACCTGGCAGCTAAACCAGTTGGTGGTCTTGCGCTCGCCAAAGCCGATGTCGCTGGCCACGCGGAAGCTCAGCACCGGTTCGCCACTGGGGGTGTAGCGCAGTTCGGCGTCTGCCGCCAGGCGTCCGTCAAAAGTGATGCTGTTCATGTGGGGTCTCCGATTCGATTCATTGATGCTGCGCCGGACGCGGCCGACGCGTGATTGTAGGGCCAGACACGCTGTGGCAATAGCCGCGCTGGCATTAATAAGTAGCCTGGATCAGCTGTTTGACTGCGGCTTCGTCCCAGCTTTGCTGCGATACCTTCAGGTAGGCGACACGGTCCTCCAGCACCACCACCGCTTCGCTGACACCGGCCAGTGCCGACAGCTGCTGCGATAGCTGCTGCGGGCTGCCGCGCCAGTCTTCGCCGATGTGGAACATCACCGAACGCACGGCCTGCGGGGCCTGCATGCTGAAGGAGGCCAGCAGCCAGCTGGCCATCAGCACGCTGGTAAAGCCGAATACGCCGGCAGCGCCATAGTGGCCGTACAGCCAGCCGCCAGCAGCAGCGCCCATGAACAGGCCAAAGGACTGCGCCGTATTATACACACCGATGGCAGTGCCCTTGGCATCGGCCGGGGCAATTTTCGAAATCAGCGAGGGCAGGGTGGCTTCCAGGATATTGAAGGCGATGAAATACAGGCCCAGCCACACCACGATCTGCCAGAAGCTGTCCAGCGCCAGCGCCATGCCCAGCTGGGCGACGGTCATGATGGCGATGGCGGCAATGAATACCTGCTTCAGCTTGGATTTCTTCTCGCCGTAAATGATGGCCGGCACCATCAGCAGAAAACCGATGACGGTGACCGGCAGGTACACCTCCCAGTGGTGGGCCTTGTCGAGACCGGCGGTCTTGATCAGGGCAAAGGGAATGGTGACGAACATGGCCATCTGCGCCGCATGCAGCGCAAAAATACCGTAATTGAGGCGCAGCAGTTGCGGGTTTTTCAGTACCGCTGGCAGGCGCTTGGTATTGGCTTCGGTATCCGAGTGGAAGCGCGAGATGGCCGGATTGGGGATGATCAGCCATACGCCCACCAAGGCTGCCAGCGACAGCACGCCGGTGAGGGCAAAGATGCCGTTGACGCCGATGTACTGCGCCAGCAGCGGGCCGGCAACCAGGCTGACAGCAAAGGTGGTGCCGATGCTCATGCCTATCATGGCCATGGCGCGGGTGCGGTTCTCTTCGCGAGTGAGGTCGGCCAAGAGGGCGGTAATGGCGGCGGAGATGGCACCGGAACCCTGGATCACGCGGCCGATGGTGAGGGTGACAATATCGTGCGCGCCGGCGGCCACGAAGCTGCCGATGGCAAACAGCAGCAGCCCGCCGTAAATCACCTTCTTGCGGCCGATGCGGTCGGACAGCATGCCCAGCGGCAGTTGCAGCAGGGCCTGGGTGAGGCCGTAGCTGCCCAGTGCCAGGCCAATCAGGGTGTGGTTGTCGGCCCCGTGCAGGGTTTGCGCGTAAATGGCAAACACCGGCAGGATCAGGAACATGCCCAGCATGCGCAGGGCGTAAATACCAGCCAGCCCCAGGCTGGCGCGCAGTTCAAGCGAATTCATGTGTGTTGTCGTTATCGATTCAGGAGTAAGGCTTTTAACGCGGTCCATGGCGGGCGGTTTACCGCCACACCGGCTTCCGGCTGAGCCGGTTTTTTGCTGCAGCGCATACTTAGCTGGAGCGGCAGTCGCCAAGTCGGGTATATTATCAGGTTCCCCGACCGACTGAGTAACGCTCTCACACATGGACACCATCCGCATTCGTGGCGCTCGGACGCACAATCTGAAAAACGTCAATCTGGACTTGCCGCGCAACCAGTTGATCGTCATCACCGGCCTGTCCGGTTCCGGCAAGTCCTCGCTGGCTTTCGACACCCTGTATGCCGAGGGGCAGCGCCGCTATGTGGAGAGCCTGTCGGCCTATGCCCGCCAGTTTCTGCAATTGATGGAAAAGCCGGATGTCGACCTGATCGAGGGGCTGTCGCCGGCCATTTCCATCGAACAAAAAGCCACCAGTCACAACCCGCGCTCCACCGTGGGCACGGTGACGGAAATCCACGACTACCTGCGCCTGCTGTTTGCCCGCGTAGGCGAGCCGCATTGCCCGGAACACGGCGTGCCGCTGGCCTCGCAAACCGTCAGCCAGATGGTGGATCATGTGCTGGCGCTGCCGGAAGAAACGCGGGTGATGATCCTGGCGCCGGTGATTGTCGGCCGCAAGGGTGAAAACCTCGATCTGTTCGACGACCTGCGCGCCCAGGGCTTCATCCGCGTACGGGTGGATGGCGAAGTCTACGAAATCGACAGCCTGCCCAAGCTGGACAAGAACAAGAAGCACACCATCGAGGTGGTGATCGACCGCCTGAAAGTGCGCGAGGACATGAAGCAGCGGCTGGCGGAAAGCTTTGAAACCGCCCTGCGCCATGCCGAAGGCCGTGCCATTGCGGTGGAGATGGATAGCGGTGAGGAACACTGGTTCTCGGCCAAGTTTGCCTGCCCGGTGTGCAGCTACAGCCTGCCGGAGCTGGAGCCGCGCCTGTTCTCCTTCAACAACCCGATGGGGGCCTGCCCCAAGTGCGATGGCCTGGGCGAAATCACCTTTTTCGACCCCAAACGCGTGGTGGCCCACCCGGAACTGACGCTGGCCGCTGGCGCCATCAAGGGCTGGGACAAGCGCAACCAGTTTTACTTCCAGATGCTGCTGGCGCTGGGTGAGCATTACGGTTTCTCGCCTACCGAGCTGGCCTTTGAAGACCTGCCGGAAAAAGTGCGCCATGTGGTGCTGCACGGTTCCGGGCGCGACAGCATCGAATTTGTCTATATGTCGGAGAAGGGCACGCGCTTTACCCGCGCCCATCCGTTTGAGGGCATCATTCCCAATCTGGAACGCCGCTACCGAGAAACCGATTCCAGCGCGGTGCGCGAAGAACTGGCCAAGTACCAGAACAACCAGCCCTGCCCGCACTGCCAGGGCTCGCGGCTGCGGCTGGAAGCCCGTCACGTTTTCATTGGCGGGCGGACCCTGCACGAGCTGAACCAGCTGCCGCTGAAAGAAACCGCGGCCTTTTTTGCCCAGCTGAGCATCAGCGGCCACAAACATGCGGTGGCCGAGAAAATCGTCAAGGAAATCAGCGAGCGGGTGTCCTTCCTCAATAATGTCGGGCTGGATTACCTCAATCTGTCACGTTCCGCCGATACCCTGTCCGGTGGCGAGGCACAGCGTATCCGTCTGGCCAGCCAGATCGGTTCCGGCCTGACCGGGGTGATGTATGTGCTGGACGAACCGTCCATCGGCCTGCACCAGCGCGATAACGACCGCCTGCTGGCCACGCTGATGCGCCTGCGCGACATCGGCAACAGCGTGATTGTGGTAGAACACGACGAAGACGCCATCCGTGCCGCGGATTACCTGGTGGACATGGGCCCCGGCGCTGGCGAACACGGTGGCGAAGTGCTGGTGGCCGGTACCCCGGCTGACGTCGCCGCCAGTGAAAATTCGGTGACCGGTGCCTTCCTGTCCGGCCGCCGTCGTATCAACTGGCCGGGCGAGCGCCGCGCGGTCAACCCGGAGCGGGTGCTGAAGCTGCATGGCGCCACCGGCAACAACCTGAAAAATGTCTCGCTGGAATTGCCGCTGGGCATGCTGGTCTGCATTACCGGGGTATCCGGTTCCGGCAAGTCCACGCTGATCAACGACACCCTGTACAAGATTGCCGCGCGCGATCTGAATGGTGCCAGTGAAGAACCGGCACCATACGACAGCATCGAGGGCCTGGGCCTGCTGGACAAGGTGATCAATGTCGATCAAAGCCCGATTGGCCGCACCCCGCGCTCCAACCCGGCCACCTATACCGGCCTGTTCACGCCCATCCGCGAACTGTTTGCCGGGGTGCCGCTGTCACGCGAGCGTGGCTATGGTCCGGGCCGCTTCAGCTTCAACGTCAAGGGCGGTCGCTGCGAAGCCTGCCAGGGCGATGGGGTGATCAAGGTGGAAATGCACTTTTTGCCGGACATCTACGTGCCCTGCGATGTGTGCCATGGCAAGCGCTACAACCGCGAAACGCTGGAAGTGCAGTACAAGGGCAAGAATGTTTACGAAGTGCTGGACATGACGGTGGAACAGGCGCTGGACTTCTTCAGCGTGGTACCGGCGGTGGCCCGCAAGCTCAAGACCCTGATGGATGTGGGCCTGGGCTATATCCGCCTGGGGCAGAGCGCCACCACGCTGTCCGGTGGCGAGGCACAACGGGTGAAGCTGGGGCTGGAACTGTCCAAGCGTGACACCGGCCGTACTTTGTATATTCTGGATGAACCGACCACCGGCCTGCATTTCCACGATATCGACCTGTTGCTGCAGGTGCTGCATCGTCTGCGTGAAAACGGCAATACCGTGGTGGTGATCGAACACAATCTGGACGTGATCAAGACCGCTGACTGGCTGATCGACCTTGGCCCGGAAGGCGGCGCGGGTGGCGGCCAGATCATTGCCACCGGCACGCCGGAGCAGGTGGCGGACAATCCGGTCAGCCATACCGGCCGTTATCTCAAGCCGCTGCTGCAAGCGCGCTCTTGAGCGCGGCACAGGCAGCGCAGTACCAAGCCACAGCCGGCAGCAGCGAGCCGCATTGTTGCCGGCTGCGGCAAACACCGTAGAATGAGCGCGCGCCACCTGGTGGCCGCGTCACCCACACCCGATGAGGATGCAATGCTATCGCTTGGCAAGATTGACCATATCCATGTCCGTGTCACCGATCTGGCAAAGGCGCAGAACTGGTACCAGCGCGTGTTGAACCTGGCGCCGGACAGCCGCTACAAGCACATGCAGAGCGGCCCGCATGGTGTCGTGATGCTGATGAACAGCAATGGCTCGGTGCGGCTGGCCATTTCGCAGGAAGACAAGCCGGTATGCGAACCCGGCTCGGTGGCTTTTCTGGTCAATGGCCAGGACTTCCTCGAGTGGATAGACCAGCTGGCCGGTGAGCGGGTGATTGACCGTGCCGGCCAGACCGTGGCGCGCGATTCGGTGGTGGATCACCAGTTTTTCTGTTCCATCAGCTTTGTCGACCCGTTTGGCAACCCCTTCGAGATTGTCAGCTACGACCACACCTGGCTGGCCGGCAAACTCAAGCTGGGTAACAAACCAGCCTGACCAGCCCTTCCGTTTCACCTGCCAACCCGCTGCGGCGGGTTTTTTCATGCCTGCCGTGCTGGAAAATACTGTCAAATCAGCAGTCTGCTGCGGCTGGGGCAGGGCTGTCGCCATCTGGCGACGGAAATAATGCTGCCATTTCAATGGCTTGCGTCACGGTATGCTGCTGGTGTCGCTCATTGCCGACAAAGGGCAGGGCCTGGTCGGTTGCTTATGCCGGCAAGCTGTTGTTTTACAAGAAAAATGTACAACTGGCATGGTGCTTGCAATGGCAGGCTGGTCTTCCAACCATACAGAAAGAAGCCGATGCAAAAGACCATGCTTGTTGTTGCCATGCTCTCCCTGCCCCTGGCCAGCCTGGGCTTGATCAATCTGGCCCTGGCCGCCACCCCTGCAGTGCAGACCCAGTCCGAGCAGCCGCCGGCAGCGGCAGCGCAAGGCGAGCAGCCGGATGCCGCGCCGGAGCAGGGCAGCAGCATGCCGCAGCCAGCGGAACAGCAGCAATAAACGCTGTTTTCCGGCAATAAGCCGGTAATGCAACAAGGCCCGCCATTGGCGGGCCTTGTGCATGGTCATTCCAGCCTGCTACAGCCCGTGCAGGCTGGCCATGCCATCCAGCAACTGGCGCTGCAACTGCAGCATGGCCGTGCAGGGCTGTTGCTGCTTGATGAAGTCCAGCAGCGGGTCGACCACTTCGCTGCGCAGGCCGGACAGCGCCTCGATGGTGGCCAGGCCGCAGAACGGCACATAGGCTTCGGAGTAGCCGCCTTCGTGCATCAGCACCAGTTTCCCCTCACAGTGTTGTTCGGCGAAGCTGCGCAGCAGGCTGGTCATCTGGCGGAAAGTGTCGCTGTGCGCCTGCATGCGCGCCAGCGGATCCACCGCATTGGCATCATAGCCGCAGGCGACAATGATCAGCTGCGGCTGATAGCGCGCCAGCGCCGGCAGCACGATGCGCTGCATGGCGTACAGATAGGCATCGTGGCCGCTGCCCGGCAGTAGCGGGATATTGATATTGGCGCCCAGCCCGGCCCCTGCGCCCCGGTCCTCGCTGCCGTTGTAGCCCGGCGGGAAGCAGCCATCCTGATGAATCGACATGGTGAGGACGTCCGGGCGCTGGTAGTAGATGGCCTGGGTGCCGTTGCCGTGGTGTACGTCCCAGTCCAGCACGGCGACGCGTTCGATGCCGTAGCGCGCCTTGGCCGCCTCGATGGCGATGGCGATATTGGACAGGAAACAAAAGCCCATGGCGGCATCCGGCAGGCAGTGGTGACCCGGTGGCCGCGTCAGCACATAGGCGTTGGCCACCTCGCCGCGCCATACCGCCTCCACGGCGGCCATGGCCAGCCCAGCCGAGCGGCAGGCAATGTCGTAGCTGCCGGGGCCGATGGCGGCTTGCGGGCCGATTTCACCGCCGCCGGCATCGCTGACCAGCTTGAAATGATCCAGATAAGCGGCGTCATGCACGCGTAGCAGGTCGCTGCGGCTGGCCGGTTCGGCCGAGCGTTGCTGCAGCTGGCGACTGATGCCGGCCACATCCAGCAGGTTTTTCAGGCGGCGCTTGGTTTCCGGTGATTCGGCATGGCCGGCAGCCGCGGGGGGTTGCACCCAGCCGCCCACCGGCAGCGTCAGTGCATGCAGGCCGGTGCTGTGCCACATGCAGATTTCATCAAAATAAAAGGCGGTAGCGGAAGTCATGGTTTCTCCTCGGCTTCAGGCGTGGGCAGGGGTGGGGCGGTGTGCTTGGAGCGATAGCAACAAGGCCAGCGAGATGGCTGCCACCAGGGTGGCCAGCAGTAACAGCAGATGCAGGCTGCCGCCATTGGCGGCAATCAGTTGGCCGGCCAGCGCCGGGCCGATGGCCAGGCCGCCACCGATCACCAGATTGGTGGCATTCATCAGCTTGCCGCTGTGATCGATGTCGGCCAGCGTGGCCAGGATGAAAGGCAGGATGAAGGTCCAGCTGAATTTGAACAGCAGCGCCGCCGTGGCAAAGCGCGCCAGCGCCGGGGCATTCAGCAATAGCAGCATGGCGGCCATCATCATGGCAAAACCGGCCAGCAGCAGTTGGGCGCGCGGCAGGCGGCGGCCAATCAGTGAGGCAGTGCCGGCACCGGCCACGCCCAGCAGGGTGGCGATGGCGAAGATATTGCCGCTTTGCTGCGGATCAATGCCGGATTGCCGGGCGATCTGGCCGATGAAGGTCCATACCCCGCTCAGGCTGATGTAAAACGCCAGCGTGGCGAGGATGCCCAGGGTGGCGCGGCCACGGCGGTGCTGCGTGCTGGATCGTACGGCTTGTTGCGCGCTTGCTTGCTGGCCCTGGGGAAAGCAGCGTACCAACGGGGCACACAAGGCCATCAGCAAGGCCAGGCCAACATAGCAGGCGGCAATGCCGAAGCGGGCGAACAAGGATGGCATCGCCACCAGCCCGGCGGCACCCAGCGCCAGCTGGCCCATTACCCACAGGCCATAGGCCCGGTCCGGGTTGCGCAGGGTGGCAGCAGCGGACAGGCACAGAATCATCAGTGATCCGCCAGCCAGCGCACTGACAAAACGCAGGCCCAGCAGCAGCGGATAGCTGACGGTGGTGGCCGACAGCAGATTGGCGGCGATGAAGACCGCCACCGCCAGCCAGGCGGCGCTGCGCCAGTTGACGCGCGGCAGCCAGAACCATGCCGGCAGCGTGGCCAGGCTCATGGCGCCCAGTTCGGCCGAAAACAGCTTGCCGATGTCGATCGGCCCCAGTTGCAGCTGGCTGGCCAACTGGCTGGCCACCGCTGGGGCCATCATCAGCACGGCGGGGACGATGGCGGCAAAGCCGACAATGGCGGCCATGGCCGAGCGTTCAGTGGGCTGGGCCTCGGCAGGACTGGCCTGGGAGAGTGTGTTCATGGTTTTTCCTCGGTAGTGGGTGATCCGTCGGGCGGATGTTCTTGTCGGCTTGCTCAACTCAGAAAACATGTACCAGACGCAACATGGCCTGGCTGCTGTCATAGCTGTTGGTGGTGTGGACATTGCGCGCCAGCATCAGCAGCAGCTGGTCTTGCTTGTCCAGCCAGTGGCCCAGTTCGACGCCCAGCTGGGTACTGTTCTGCCGCGTGTCGGACAGGTCCTGTCCATTCAGGCGCAAGGCACCGCCACGGGTGTGGTACAGCCGTAGCGCGCCGTAGGTAGCTGGCGTGAAGTCGTAGGAGGCAAAAGCCTGCAAGCGGTACAGCGGCTGCTGTTTCAGGCTGCTGCCGAGATAGTTGTCGTTGTTGCCGTAAAACTGGGCTTCCAGCGAGGCTTCCAGCACCCAGTTCTTGCCTAGGCCGCGGGTGTAGTTGTAGAGAAAGGTGGCGCCCCAGCGGTTTGCCCCGGCGGAAACATCCGGGTGCTGCGCGTCATAACTGCCCACCGGCAGGGTGATCAGCGTCAGCAGCCCGCTGTATTCGCGCTGGTCCGGCTGGTTGATGAAGAACAGCGTGCCGCCCACTTGCGGGTCGCCAATGCCGCTGTCCTGCTGGCTGGTCTGGCTGCCGGGCAGGGTGGTCTTGATGTGCGCGGCCGGAATGATGAACTGCGGTGTGCACAGCGTGCCGCAGACATCGGAAAACCACAGCTGGCGCCAGGCCACGGCCTCTACATTCAGCCGGGCGTGGTCGTCGTTGCCGCTGGCCGAGTGAAAGCTGTCGGCCCAGGTGACGGGCAGGTACAGCACGCCCAGCGAGGTGCCGACCGGTGCGCTGAAGAAGTCACGGGCATTGGTGTCGGCGGCATGGCCGGGTTGGCTGGCGAGCAAGAGGCTGGCCGCCAGCGCGGTCAGAACGGGGCGAAACGGGGGCATGGCATGCTCCTATGGGTGGGTGGGCGAAAAAACGTGGACGCAGCTGTCCCAGCCAGCCATGGCGGACCATGGCAGCTTCAGCGACGTAGGGGTGGAATCAGCAGGCTGGGGAGATCAGCCGAATGGCGCTTGCTGGTGCAAGAGATGGGCGATGCCCGCCTTGCCCTTGATGCCCAGCTTGGCGTAGATGGCGCGGATGTGGTGGCGCACGGTATGTGGCGACAGGCCCAGTTTGCGTGCGATGTCCTTGTAGGTGAGCCCTTCGCCGAACAGGCGGGCGACATCGGTTTCGCGGCTGGAAAGCTGCTCCATGGCACAGCGGTAGCGGGCGGTCAGCAGGTAGAGGTCGCTGCTGCGGCGGGCTTCGATACTGAGGCGGGCACCGTCATGCCCCTGCGGTGACAGCCCGGCGGGCAGGGCGGGGCCGGTCCACTGCGGCCATTCGGTGAGCAGCAGGTCGACAAAACCGGGTTCGGCACAATGCAGGGTGCCGTGCTGGTCGCACACCGCCATGGCCAGTCGCGGGCCGCTGAGTGTTTCGCGCAGGGCCTGCAGGGTGCGGATCTGGTTGATGGCCACGGTGGAGGCCAGGTGTGGCATCAGGCAGGACAGCAACAGGCTGTCGGCAGCGCCAAATGGCGTGGCGCTGGGGCGGCGGTATAGCGCCAGATGGTCGCTCAGCTGGGTGACCGGGTCGATGTGGATCACGCACAGCAATTCGCCAATGCCATGGCGCTGGCCCAGCCAGTGCAGTTGCGGCGGCGCATCGTCGGCCAGCATGTCCACCACCACCGCCTGGCCGGGGTGGGCATGCACCCGTGTCACGGTGATATCGTGCTGGCGGATGGCTTTCCAGTCATCGATATAGTGATCCGGCAGGCCAAACAGAAAGGAACTGTGCTCGTGCGGGCCATCCGCCGCCTGGGCGGCGCGGCCCCACCACGCCTTGTCAAAGGCCAGCTGCGGGCGCAGGCATTCCAGCACGGTGTGATGAAAGCGCTCCAGCGACTCCTCGCGCGCCAGGCGATAGATTTCCAGCAAGATGGCGCTGAACATGGCCAGGTCCGGCTGGCGGTCTGATGGCTGCTGCATGGTGTTCTCCTCTGTATGGCGTGCGGTGGCTGCGTGGCCTGCCGTCTGTCCTGTAGAGCGGCTAACAAAATAGCGTAGCGTCCCTGGGGCAAGGCGCGCCGACGCAGACAGTACCAGGAGTACGGCAAGGAGGCGCAACGCAGCGGCAGGGGGTTTGTCAGTCGCTCTTATTGTGGAGTCAGTGTCATGCAGCAAGGCAGGGCTGACCATCCTGCAAATGAGGGATGGGGCCGCCATTGGCGAAGAATCTGGGTGCTCTCCTTGGAAAGTCGGCCATTTTTGCCAATTTTGGATAGACAAAATGCAACAACTTGCCAGCAGCGGATCAGCTGGCAGGGATTTCATCCCACAGGTGGGCAATGAAACCGGTCACCAGCGGCGAGCTGTCGCCCTCGCGGGTGGCAATGCCCATGGCCAGATAGGCACCGTCGTCGGTCAGCGGGATATAGCGCACCCCGGGCAGCTGCACGCACTCCAGCGGCGAGGGCAGGATGGCAATGCCCAGCCCGGCAGCCACCAGCCCTACCTGGGTAGTGGCTTCGCCCGCTTCCTGGGTGATGCGTGGCTCGAAGCCGCAGGCTTCGCACAGCTGGCGGATGACCGTGTGCAGCCCGGTGCCGGCGCTGCGCGGATAGCTGATCATGCCCTCGTCACGCAATTGCCCCAGCGACAGTCTGGGCTCACCCGCCAGCGGGTGGTTGCTGTTGATCACCACCAGCAGCGGGTCGCGCCGCAGTTCCTGCACCAGGATGTTGGCGGCCGGAGACAGGCCGTTGAAGCGGACAAAGCCGACGTCGATGTCCTGTTGCTGCAAGGCGGAAAACTGGTCGGTGGTGAACATTTCGCGCAAGGTCAGCCGCACCGCCGGGTAATGCTGGCGATAGGCATGCAGCGCCGCCGGCAGGATGGGGGTAAGCGGCAGCGAGGAGGTAAAGCCGATGCGCAGCTCGCCCACCTCGCCGCGGGCGGCGCGTCTGGCCTGTTCGGCGGCCTCTTCGGTATCGGCCAGAATGCGCCGGGCGCGTTGCAGAAACTGCTGGCCGGCAGCGGTCAGTTCCACCTTGCGCTTTTCCCGCAGAAACAAGGCCACCCCCAGCTCGGCTTCCAGGGACTGTATCTGCTGGGACAGCGGTGGCTGGGCCATGTGTAGTCGTTCGGCAGCACGGGTGAAGTGCAGTTCTTCGGCAACGGTGACGAAATAACGCAGGTGGCGCAGTTCCATATTGATACTTTTAAAGTATTAATAATTCAGTAAAGATATATTGGACTGCTGTTTTGTCAAGGGCTAAGCTCAAAGCCTGTATCACTGCTACCGGTTTCATCATGCCTCCCGATTCTGCTTCCTGTGCTGCTACGCTACATGCAGGCCCCGCTGCCTCACAGGAGAACACCATTTCCGCCAGTCCTCGCCTGCAAGCCGGTTCGCCCGCATTTCGCGCTACTGCGCGTGCCATGTTCGTGGGCGGCTTCTGCACCTTTTCCATGCTGTACAGCATGCAGCCGCTGATGCCGATGTTTGCGCAGGACTTTGCCCTGAGCCCGGCGGCAGCCAGCAGCGTGCTGTCGGTGCCCACCACTGGCCTGGCGCTGGCGCTGATTCCGGCCAGCTTTCTGGCGGACAAGGTGGGGCGCAAGCCGGTGATGAATATCGCGCTCAGCCTGGCGGCCTTGCTGATGCTGCTGGCGGCCTTTGCGCCCAGCTTTCAGCAGTTTCTCTATCTGCGTGCCCTGTTCGGTGTGGTACTGGCGGGCTTGCCCGCCGTGGCCATGGCTTATCTGAGCGAGGAGGTGGAGCCGCTGTCGCTGGGACATTCCATCGGCCTGTATATCGCCGGCAATGCGCTGGGTGGCATGAGCGGGCGCTTTCTGGCCGCGGTGATTGCCGATCACTTTGGCTGGCGCGCCGCCGTGCTGGCACTGGGTGTGCTGGGCGTGGCCGGTGCCATCGAGTTCTGGCGCAGCCTGCCGGACTCGCGCCACTTCAAGCCGCTGCCATTCAACCTGGCCGAGTTCCGCCGCGACGTGGCCAGCCATTTTGCCGATGGCGGCCTGCCCTGGTTGTTCCTGTCGGCCTTCCTGTTCATGGGCTGCTTTGTCAGCCTGTACAACTACCTGGGTTTCCGCCTGCTGGCCGCGCCCTTCAATCTCAGCCATAGCGTGCTGGGCTTTGTGTTCTCGCTGTACATGGTAGGCATCTGGGCCTCGGCCTGGGTGGGGCGCATGGCCGACCGCTTTGGCCGCCGCAATATGCTGTGGCTGATGGTGCTGCTGATGGCTGCCGGGCTGCTGTGCACGCTGGCGGATTCGCTGTGGCTGATGGTGCCGGGCATTGCCTTGTTTACCTTTGGCTTTTTCGGCGGGCACTCGGTGGCCAGCAGCTGGATAGGCCGCCGTGCGCAGCGCGGCAAGGCCTTGGCCTCGGCGTTTTACCTGACAGCCTATTATCTGGGTTCCAGTGTGGTGGGGTCCTTCTCCGGCCTGCTGTGGGGCATGGGCAAGTGGAATGGCGTGGCAGCGATGATTGCGCTGGGTTTGCTGGCGCTGCTGCTGATTGCCCTGCGGCTGCGCAAGCTGGAGCCGCTGGCGGTGTGATGCGCCAGCCCAGCCGGCTGAGTGATGCCGCTGGTGGGCAGGCAGTGGTGCTGGGAGATACCTGCGCTCAGGCAGGTATCCTGGGTATTACGGTTTGCGGTAGACCTGGAGTTGGCCGTTCATGGCATCTTGCGTCATTGCCCAGCCAAGCGAGCCCTGGGCCAGGCGCATGGTTTCCGGATCTGAAGTAATGTTGCCGACCGAATTGCTGATTTTGGCAAACTCGCAGGGGTCTTTGCAGCGCAATGTTGTGGTGATGCGGTTCTTGGTGGAGGTCAGGGTGTGATAGCCCTTGATG
This sequence comes from Aquitalea sp. ASV15, assembly GCF_016429115.1. Classification (NCBI taxonomy): domain Bacteria; kingdom Pseudomonadati; phylum Pseudomonadota; class Betaproteobacteria; order Neisseriales; family Chromobacteriaceae; genus Aquitalea; species Aquitalea sp. ASV15. The sequence goes on from NZ_JAELTZ010000001.1 coordinate 60,603, forward strand.
ACGCCACGGTATCTGACCATCGAGATATCTGCCGCAACCTGCCCGTTCTGCCGTTGGGTCTGACTGACGCTGGGTTCATAGCCGTACTCGCCATTTTCCTCGATCACATAGTGATGACGCGGGACTGTTACTGGCTCCGCGGCGGCAATCTGATCAAGAGATCGCTCTTCCGCCAAGGTTTGACTGCCCACTTGCTCGTGTGCCGTATTATTGGCTGGTGCTGTGCTGGCAGGGGCTGCCGATGATGTGGTGGACTCTTTGCCACTGCAGCCAGCCAGTCCGCATCCTAACAGCAATACCGATAGACCAAATCGCATAAAACCTCCCTTGTGTTGGATGCTGGAATTCTATGATCCATGCCCATGGCAAGGGGAAGGATAAGGAGCGCAGAAGAGGCGGGAGCTTCTTGCCAGTCTGCCGATTCTTCAGATTGTTACAGCCCGCTTGCCACTGTCCGGGCATTTCTTTAATGGCGGGGTGTTGCCGAGTGATGGCTGTCCTGCCGCCCGGCGATCACACGGTGTGCCAGCGCCGGGGCCGGAGTGGATGCGCCTCGGCCTTGGCGGTCAGCAGGCTTTGGGCCGGCAAGGCTGTTTTAATCGCGTTCAGCTCGCCATGTCTGGTCGGCTGACGATACGCATCTGGCCATTGCCGTCGAAAATCAGTAAGGCGTTTTCAGATTGCGGACTGTTTGCAAACAGGTAGGCATTTTTGGCGACCGCCTTATCGACTGCAGCCGGAGTACTGGCGGCTGAGTATGCCTGCTGCAAGGGCTGGCTCTGATCCAGTAGATTCTTGAATTCGCCAAGCGCCTTGACGGTGCTCAGTTCTCGGGCCATTCCCGGATTGTCCTGCAAAGCCTGTTTCAGCTGTGTCGCATAAGGGTAATCAGCCGGGAATTGAGCTTGTCCATTGGCATCGTACCGGATGCTGGCCGGCGCAGCCGGAATGCCGTTCTCGGACAGGAAAGCCGGGAATTTCTGATTGATATGCTGCGTCAGTGCATCGATATTGCGCTGGGACGGCATTAGTAAAGGCGGGAGCTCCGCGGATTGGCTGGCGGGTTTTGCTGAGAAATACGTATCCAGATTCAGCGCCACACTGCCTTTGTCAGTATCAAGACTGACCGTGGAGCCGGCACTGCTGGCTGCATCGGCGGCCAGTTGTGCCCGCGCTGCGGCGGATATGCTGACTACGTCGGCAATATTTGCCGTCCGGGCGGCCGTAACGGTACTGTTGTCCTGCGCTGCGGCCGTGGATTGATAGGCGCTGAAAACCTTGCCAGTGCTGGTGGTGGCGGATATCTGCATGATTGGCATCCCTGATCTGTATGCAGTCAAATAATGCAAATTGCATGCCAGTGCGCTACCCGCTTGGATGTCCCTGCAGTGTGGTGGGAAATGCATAGGGGAAAGCGGCTGTGCTCAGGGATGCTTATCGTATGGACAGTTGATGCCCTGGCCGGTGTAAGCGGGTGCTTCCATCACGGCACGGCATCCTCAGCGTGGATTGTGCTTGCCCGCTAGGGCTCAGATGTCGGCACCCATCCGCAAAACGGGGTGAAAACAACGATGCTTGGGGATGGGGGAGAAAGCCAGGTCAAGCACATATCGCCTGATCATGTTTTCTTTTGCGACCTTGTCATAGGCTGAAAAAAGAATAAGCCATTGAATTATTTCAAATTCAATGGCTTATCTAGTATTCTGGCGGAGGCTGTGGGATTCGAACCCACGGACGGTTTCCCGTCGGCAGTTTTCAAGACTGCTGGTTTAAACCACTCACCCAAACCTCCGCAGTGTCCATGCCATCAGCGCTGGGCGCCGCTGGCAAAGAGGACGCAATCATAACCGCCCCAAGCCGATTTGGCTAGGGGGTGGCACGGTTCATTTCCAGCATTTCTGCGGCGTGCTGGCGGGTGGTCTGGGTAAGTTCCGCCCCACCCAGCATGCGGGCGATTTCCAGCACGCGCTGTTCGTGTTCCAGCGGGGTGATGCGGCTGACCACGCGTTTCTTCTCTTCCCGTTTGCTGACCTGCCAGTGCTGCTCGCCGCAGGAGGCGACCTGGGGCAGGTGGGTGATGCACAGCACCTGGTAGCGTTGGCCCAGCTGCTTGAGCATGTGGCCGATGACTTCGGCCACGCGCCCGCCAATGCCGACATCCACTTCGTCGAAAATCAGTGTCGGTACGCTGGCCACCTGGCTGATCACCACTTGCATGGCCAGGCTGATGCGCGACAGTTCGCCGCCGGAGGCCACCTTGGCCAGTGGGCGCAGGCTGGTGCCGGCGTTGGCGGCCACCAGGTATTCGATGGATTCCAGGCCGTGCGCGCCGGGCTCGGCCAGTGCGGCCAGTTCGATGGCGAAGCGGGCGCTGCTCATCGCCAGTTGCTGCATTTCCTTGCTGATGCGGGCTGACAGTTCGCTGGCGGCCTGGCGGCGTTTGCCGGACAGGGCTTCGGCCAGGGTGCGGTAGCGCGACAGGCTGGCGGTTTCGGCCAGCGCCAGGGCTTCGCTGTCGGTGGACGCTTCCAGCGCGGCCAGCTGGGTTTGCCAGTCTTCCAGCTTGAGCGGCAGTTCCTGCGGCTGTACGCGGTATTTGCGGGCCATGCTCATCAGGCTGTCGATGCGGCTTTCTACCTGCTGCAACTGGCCGGGGTCTTCGTCGATGTCGCTGGCGTAGTCGCGCAGGCTGTACACCACTTCGCGCAGTTCGGCATCGACCGAATCCAGCAGCGACAGGGTGTCGGCCAGGCGCGGGTCGAGGTTGGCCAGCTTGCTCAGGCGGGTTTGCACCTGGGTGAGTACGGACAGGCAGTTGCCCTCCATCTCGGACAGGGTGTCGACGGCGTATTGGGCGCTCTGCACCAGTTCGGCGGCATTGGCCAGGCGGGAGTGGCTTTGGTTGAGGCTGGCCCACTCGTCCTGTTGCAGGCCCAGTTCGGTCAGTTCGTTGATCTGCCAGGTGAGTCGTTCGCGCTCCACTTCGGATTCGCGTGACAGCTTGTCGGCATCGGCGCGCGCCTTGCGCGCGGCTTGCCATTCCTGCCAGGCCTGGTGCACTTCACGCGCCAGCGAGCTGCTGCCGGCATAGGCGTCCAGCAGTTCGCGCTGGGCTTCGGCTTTGACCAGCGACTGGTGCGCATGCTGGCCGTGGATGTCGACCAGGAATTCGCCCAGCTGTTTGAGCTGGGTCAGCGTGGCCGGCTGGCCGTTGATAAAGCTGCGCGAGCGGCCGGATTTGTCCAGCACGCGGCGGATGAGCACGATGTCGTCGTCACCGGACAGGGCGTTTTCCTGTAGCCAGGCTTTGATCTCCGGCCGTTGCCGGCTGTCGAATTCGGCGCTGATTTCTGCCTTTTCGGCGCCTTCGCGTACCAGCGAGCCTTCGGCGCGATCGCCCAGCAGCAGGCCGAGGGCATCCAGCAGGATGGATTTGCCAGCCCCGGTTTCGCCGGTCAGTACGGTGAAGCCGGGGGCAAAGTCCAGCGCGATGCTGTCAACGATGACGAAATCTTTGACCAGTAGGGATAGCAGCATGGTGTGTGCGTGTCAGAGCAGTCGCTCGCCCCAGTGAAGCTTGTGGCGCAGCATGTCGTAGTAGTTGTAACCCACCGGGTGCAGGATGCGCAGCGGGTTGCGGTAGCGGCGGATCAGCACGCGGTCCATTTCCATCAGGTCGCAATGCGATTGGCCATCGAAGTGAACCCGTGCGTCCAGCCCGCGGGTCAGCATGAATTCCACCTCGCAGGAGTCGTTGACGGCGATGGGACGGTTATTCAGCGATTGCGGGCAGATGGGCACCAGGGCGATGGCCTGCAAGGTGGGGTGCAGGATGGGGCCGCCGGCAGCCAGCGAATAGGCGGTGGAGCCGGTGGGGGTGGACACGATCAGCCCGTCCGAGCGCTGGCTGTAGACGAACTGGTTGTCGATGAAGACTTCGAATTCGATCATCGAGCCGACAGCGCCACGGCTGAACACGATGTCGTTGAAAGCCAGCGCATTGGCCACCTCGGCATCTTCCCGGATCAGCGAGGCTTGCAGCAGGATGCGGTTTTCCGGGACAAAGTGACCGGCGAGGATGGCGTCGATGGCTTCCAGCATTTCATGGCGCGGGATGTCGGTCATGAAGCCCAGCCGGCCCTGGTTGATGCCCACCAGCGGTACGCGGTAGGGGGCCAGCACGCGGGCGATGGACAGCATGGTGCCGTCGCCGCCCAGTACGATGACCAGGTCGGCCAGCTTGCCCATGTCGCTGCGTTCGATCAGCAGGTGCGGGCCGGCTTCGGCCGGCGTGGCGCTTTCCTTGTCGACGAACACGGTGATGCCGGCTGCGGCAAGGTGGTCGGCCAGCGTGCGCAGCGATTCCACCACTTGAGGTTTGCTATGTCGTGCCACCAGGCAGACATGTTTGAACAGTCGTTCCATGTGGGCGATTCTACTGCCTTGCGGTCGTTTCGTTCAAAAAAGACTCGTCGCTGCGTTTTTTGCCGGTGGCTTCGAGCGCCTTGAGGTAGAAGCGGATCAGGTCGGCCAGCGAATCCACGCCCAGCTTGCTGAACAGATTGGCGCGATGTACCTCGATGGTGCGCGGCGACAGGTCCAGCTGGCGGGCGATTTCCTTGCTGGACAGGCCATCGGCCACCAGTTCCAGCACTTCGCGCTCGCGGCCGCTGATGCGGTCCAGTAATTGCATGACTTCCTGGGTTTCTTCTTCCTGCTGCTGCTGGTGAATGCTCATGCGGATGCCCTTGCGCAGGCTGTCGATCAGGCGGTTCTGGTCGATGGGCTTGGTCAGGAAATCGATGGCGCCGGACTGGAAGGCGCGGCGGCACTGTTCGATGTCGCCATGGCCGGTAATGAAGACGATGGGAATGGTGATGCCGCGTTCCACCAGCTTTTCCTGCAGCGCCAGGCCGGTAATCTGCGGCATGCGGATATCCAGCACCATGCAGCCGATTTCGCCTTCGGTATAGTTTTCGAGAAACTCCATGGCGCTGGCGAAGGTCACCGTGCGCATGCCCTGGGCCATGATCAGCAAGGCCAGCGAGTCGCGCACGGCCGGATCATCATCCACGATGAAAACGGTTGGCATCATGTACTTCATGAAACTTGTTCTCCTGCTACAGCCTGTGCTGTCGATGTGGTAAGTGCCGGGAGGTCGATCACGAATTGCGCGCCGCCGGATGGGCGGTTGCTGGCCAGGATCTGGCCTCCCATATTGTCGATGGCCGTCTGGCAGATGGCCAGTCCCAGCCCCATCCCGTTGGGTTTGGTGCTGAAAAAGGGGTCGAATATCTTGTCTTGCAGTGCGGTGGCGATGCCGGGGCCGTTATCGGCGATCATGATACGCACTCGCGTCGCATCCTGCTCGGTGCTGATGATCAGCCTGCCCCAGGGGTGGACGCTTTCCATGGCGTCGATGGCGTTGCGCAATATGTTCAAAATCACCTGCTCCAGCTGAATGTTATCAGCATAAACGGCGGAGAGCTTGTCGGAAAAATACTGTTCCAGGTGAATATCGTGGCTTTGCAGCTCGAATTCCAGCAAGGCGAGGGCATTGGCCACGATCTGGTTCGGGTCCAGCAGGCTCTGGTGCTGGTTGCGCTTGCTGACGAATTCGCGCAGGCGCTGGATGACCTGCCCGGCACGCTGTGCCTGGTGGGCAGCACTCTGCATGGCGCGGCAGACCAGTGGCAGATCGGGGTCTTCTTCCGCCAGCAGGCTCAGGCTGGCCTGGCAGTAGCTGACAATTGCCGACAGCGGCTGGTTGATTTCATGGGCGATGCCCGAGGCCATTTCGCCCATGGTGTTGATGCGCGCCACGCGCGCCAGCTCTTGTTCGTGCTGGCGCAGCCGGCGCTCGCTGGCTTCCAGTGCGGCCAGCATGTGCTGGCGGCGCGGGGCGGTGTCGCGCAGGGTGAGCACGGCGCCGAGCAGCCGGGTTTGCTGGTCGAATACCGGTGACACACAGCCTTCCACCAGCAGTTTTTCACCCGAGCTGCGGGTCAGGTAGCTGCTGTCTGGCAGGTAGACGTTGTCACGGATCTGCATGGCCTGGGTAAAGGGGTCGGTGTCGCCGGGGCGGGCAAATTCATGCCCCAGCCGCAGCAGCTGGCGCACATTCTGGCCGATGACGCTGTGATGCCCCGGCCCCAGCAGCATGCTTGCCGAGGGATTGATGTACTGGATGCGAAAAGTGGTGTCAAAGGTGACCACGGCATCGGCAATGGCTTGCAGGGTGACGCTGGCGTGCTCCCGTTCGCGGTGCAGGTGATCCATGGCGCGACGGCGGATATTGCGCTGGCGCTGCTGCTGGGCAGCCAGCAGCCATAGCAGGTAGCACAGCAGGGTATTGGCCACCAGGCCCACGGCCAGCAGGGGCAGGGATAGCTGCTGCCATGCCAGTGGCTGTGCCAGTTGCAGGCGATAGCCGTCGACAGGCAGCACGACTGGCAGCTGGGCGCTTTGTACTGGCAGCAGACTGTTGCCGCCGCTTTGCTGGCCGCTGACTTGCAGCGGGCTGGAGCTGCCATCCGGGGCCAGCAGGTCAAGTTGCAAGCCGCGGTAAGGTGCGGTGGAGGCAGCCAGCAAGCCATCCAGTTGCAGGCTGAGCAGCAACACGCCTTGCAACTGTTCGCTGCGCACCAGCGGATTGGGCGAGGGCGGGTTGGTCGCATAGCGGGCCTGCAGCAAGAGCAGATGCCAGTGCTCAGCGATGCGGCTGGGCGGGCTGAATTGTACCGAGCCCTGGCTGACCGCCTGCTGCACGGTCTGGCCCAGTAGCGGGTCGTGCAGCAGGTCCAGCCCCTGCATGGCGCGCAGCGCTGCGGGCGGCACCGGCTCTTGCATCAGCAGCGGCAGGTAGTCATGACGCGGCGGTGCCGGCACATAGTTGCCGCTGTCCTGGCCCGCTGCGTTGCGGGTGGGCCAGTAGTCGCGGATGGCGAAAGCCTGGCCGCGCAGCTGGCTTTGCTGCTGTTCGAAGCGGGCGCGTTGGTCGGCGCGGATGCGCGGCTGCCAGCCCAGGTAATCGATAAACGGCTGGCGGGCAGCGGCCAGACCGGCGAAATCGCGCAGCTGTGGTGTCGGGTCGGTCGCTTGTTGCGGCAGCAGCATGCTGGCGTGGTCCATCGTGGCCAGGGCCAGTTGCATGTGGGTGTTGATGTCGGCTTGCAATTGGCTGGCCAGGCCATCCAGTGCCTGTTGCTGGCGTTGCATGGCTTCATGCACCAGCAGCAGGGCCAGCAGGGCGCAGAGCAGCAGATACAAGCCGGCCAGCAGCCATTTGCGGCGGCGGTCGGTTTCCTGCAGCAGCTTCAGGTGGCGGCGCAGCAGGCTGGCCGGGTGTGAGGTGGCGGTGGGCTGGGCTGGCATGATGTTGTGGTGTATTGGCCAGTCATGGCAATGCAGTTGTCGACTGTAGCAGCAAGGGCCGCTTAACGCTAATTTGATCGCGGCCCCTGTCGTGGCGGCCCGGTCTGGCGGCTATGCCGCCAGTGGCCGGTGTCATGCCGGCGCGGGCCTCACTCAGCTATCTTTCAGCCATTGGGCAAACTGCCGGCGCAGCTTCATTTGCTTGGGCAGGATCACCGCCTGGCAATAGGGTTCGTGGCCATGCAGCTCGAAATAGCGCTGATGGTAGTCTTCCGCCGGATAAAAGTGGCTGGCGGCTTCCAGGGTGGTGACGATGGGGGCGGAGAAAATCTGTTGCTGCTCCAGGGTGGCAATGTAGTCGCGGGCCATGCGCTGCTGTTCGGCATCGTAATAGAAAATGGCCGAGCGGTACTGGCTGCCGACATCATGCCCCTGACGATTGAGGGTGGTGGGGTCGTGGGTGGCGAAAAATACCTGCAGCAACTGGCTGAAGCTGATGATCTGCTCATCGAAGTCGATCTGTACGGCCTCGGCGTGGCCGGTCTGGCCGCTGCACACGCTGCGGTAGTCAGGGTTGCTGGTATGGCCGCCGATATAGCCGGATTGCACCTGTCGCACGCCTTGCAAGGCCAGGAAAATGCTTTCGGTACACCAGAAACAGCCGGCGGCCAGTGTGGCTTTGCTCATGATTTGCTCCTGCGATAGTGGGTGGTCATGGTTGGTCGGTCTGGCCGGGTGCTGCTTACATTGCGCCGGCCCGGCTATGGTAATGCCAGGCAAGCTGCACGGTATTGCGCTGAATGGCCACCGTGTCGGCAATATCGTTGGCGTAACCGCCGGCCATGGTGATGGCCAGTGCGGCGCCATGCGCGGCGACCTGTTCCAGCACCAGCCGGTCGCGTTGCTGCAGCCCGGCCATGCTGAGCGCCAGCTTGCCCAGCCGGTCGCCGGCATAGCTGTCCGCCCCCGCCAGATAAAACACCAGCTCGGGCTGCTGCTGCCGCAGCAGTAGCGGCAGATGCTGTTGCAGCAGGCGGAGATAGACTTCGTCGCCGGTGGCGTCGGGCAGGTCGATATCGAGCGAACTGGCCTCCTTGCGGAAGGGGAAATTCTTTGCGCCGTGCATGGAAAAAGTGAATACCCGGGCATCGTCGCGAAAGATGGCAGCGGTGCCATTGCCTTGATGGACATCCAGATCGACCACCAGAATGCGCCGTACCAGCCCTTCTTGCAGCAGCAGCTTCGCGGCGACCGCCACATCGTTGAATACGCAAAAGCCGCTGCCCTTGTCGCGGTAGGCATGGTGGGTGCCGCCAGCCAGGCTGATGCCGCAGCCATGCAGCAAGGCCGAGCGGGCGGCGGCAATGGTGGCACCCACCGAGCGGCAGGAGCGCTCCACCAGCTGTGGCGACCATGGCAGGCCGATTTCACGCCAGGCGCGCGCCGGCAGGCTGCCATCCAGCACCTGGGCGATATAATCGGGGCAGTGCGCCTGCTGCAGCTCCCATGGCGTGGCAGCCGCTGCCGTGTCCAGGCAGTCGGCGGCGAAGCGGGCCACGGCCTCGGTCAGCATCTGGTATTTTTGCGCCGGAAAACGGTGACCGGCAGGCAAGGGCAGGGGGAACTGGTCGGTACGGTATATGTGCATGGGCCACCGGGCTAGAACAGCTTGACCGGGGCAAAGCGTGGCCGGCTTTCCCCTTCGTGGATCACGGTCTCCAGAAACATGCCGGCCGGGCGCATCCACAGTTGATATTCGCCATAGAGTGCGCGGTAAGCCACCATCGGCTCATGCGTTTCCGAATGCAGCCCCAGCCCCAGTACCTCGTACAGATTGCCACGATAGTGGCGATAGATGCCGCGTGGAATGTCCATTGCGTGCTCCTTGCAGTCAAAACGCTCGCCAGCATGGCCGGGTGCGGCCACCAGGTCAACTGCGGGTCAGTTTCCCTTGCCATCCCAGTAGTACACCCGGAAGTCCGTGTCGAGCACGAAGCCATTGCGCTCATACAGCCTTTGCGCCTTGCTGTTGTCATGGGCGGTTTGCAGCATGATGTCGCCGCCGCCCAGCTTCAGCACATGCGCCTGGCACACTTGCAGCAATTGCTTGCTGACGCCGCTGCCGCGGTATTCCGGCGCAACATAGAGATCGTGCAGCAGCCAGCTGGGCTTGAGCGTCAGCGAATTGAATCCGGGGTACATCAGGGCAAAACCCACCGCGACACCGGCATCTTCGGCCAGCCACAAGCGTGCCTCATGCTGGCTCAGGCGGGCTTCGAGAAAGGCCAGGCAATCGGCAGCGGCCTGCTCGACATGATAAAAGGCCAGATAGGCCTGAAACAGCGGCAGGCAGCTGGCGGCCTGGTGTGGTGCGACGGGGGAGATCTTCAAGGTCATGCATTCGCTCCGGGGCAATGATTCCGTTACAATAGCGCCCTTTTTTCAGCAGGTTAAGCCATGAATCTGATGCTGGCGCCGATGGAGGGTCTGGTCGACCCCATCATGCGGGATGTACTGACCCGTCTGGGCGGTATCGACTTGTGCGTAACCGAGTTTGTCCGTGTCACCAATGTGCTGCTGCCGACGCGGACTTTCCATCGGCTGGCGCCCGAATTGCTGCATGGAGGCAAGACGCGGGCCGGCACCACGGTGCGGGTGCAGCTATTGGGGTCCGACCCGGCATGCCTGGCTGAAAATGCCGCCAAGGTGGCGGGCCTTGGTGCGCCTGGAGTCGACCTGAACTTCGGTTGCCCGGCACCGACGGTCAACCGCCATCGAGGTGGTGCGGTATTGCTGACCGAGCCGGAGCTGCTGTACCGCATTGTCAGCCAGGTAAGGGCAGCTGTGCCGGAAGCCATTCCGGTCACCGCGAAGATGCGGCTGGGCTACGAAGACAAGAGTCTGGCGCTGGAGTGTGCCCAGGCGCTGGCCAGCGCTGGCGCCGCCGAGCTGGTGGTGCATGCCAGGACCAAGCTGGAAGGCTACAAGCCGCCCGCACACTGGGACTGGATTGCCCGTATCCGCGAACATGTCACGGTGCCGGTCATTGCCAATGGCGAGGTGTGGACCGTGGCCGACTATCATGCCATTCGTGCGCAGAGCGGCTGTGAGCGTGTCATGATCGGGCGCGGCCTGATTGCGGCTCCCGATCTGGCACGGCGTATCGCCAGCGACCAGTCGGCCACCCCCATGGCCTGGTCCGTGCTGATGGAATGGTTGCTCGACTTCTATCAGCAATGCGTGGCAGAGGCGGGTGAGTCGCGCTATCCGCCGGCCCGGCTCAAGCAGTGGCTGGGGCAGCTGAAGAAAACCTATCCCGAGGCGGCCGCTTTTTTTGAGCGGATACGGCGCGAAACTTCTGCTGAGAATCTTCTTAAGATCATGCAGGATATGTCTGCTAAGTAAATTCACCCATAGTCAATGCCATGGGCAAAGCGATACGATGATTCTGTGCTTGGTTCTTGGTATGGATCCAGGCGCTGTATGACCGGATGCCCTCAGCTTCCGGTCCTTACACTTCCCCGATACCCTGTTAATCCCTCCCCTTGTGGGAGGGCTTTTTTATGGTTCCTCCCGCTTCGCTTCCCTCGGCGCAGCTTGCCAGGGCTGCCATGCTGGCATGGCCCCAGCCTTGATCCTGCCTTGTTTCAGCGATTTCTCACTAAATTTCTCACCATGCCCTGTGGCGGATCAGCGCGGCAGGGGCAGTTGCCGCAGCCTAACAGCAGCAGACCCTGCAAGGATGGCCGCCTGCTACGCTGGCGCATGATGTGCCAGGCAGTGTGGCGCGGGTTTGTTGGCGGGGTGGACGTCTGGCGTGGTGCAGGCTGGCCGGCGGGCAGGCTCGGGCCGTGGTGATGCTGGGTGCCAGTGCTGCGCTTGGCCGGACCGGGTCTGGATTGCCGGCTGCTGCTCGCACTGGCCCCGCGTGTTGCTCAGGCCGGGCGTTCGCAGCGGAACCGGCAGGGCGCCGGTTCGCTGGAGGTGTGCCGATGGCGGTACGCCATGGCTTCAGACAAATTGCACCGGAACAAAGTAGCTGCGACCGGTACGGGACACCAGCACTTGTGGCTGGCCGGCGCGCACTTCGCGAAAGGCGCGCGGCAGGCGACGCCAGTCCATGAACTTCATCTTGATCAGGCTTTCATCGATTTGCATCTTGCTCTCCTTTACGAGACCGGATGGATGACATTGGTCACCACACCCCAGATAAACAGCGCCGCTTCTTCCGGCACCTCAATCGGCGCGTAGGCCGGGTTTTCCGGCATCAGAAACAGCCCGCTCGCCGTTTTCTCCAGCCGTTTCACCGTCAGTTCGCCATTGATGACGGCTACCACCACCTTGCCGCTGCGCGCCTGCAAGGAGCGGTCGACAATCAGCAGGTCGCCATCGTGAATGCCTGCATTGATCATGGAGTCGCCCTTGACCGTCACCATGAAGGTGCTGGCCGGGTGGCTGACCAGGTGGGCGTTCAGATCGATGTCGGCTTCCTTCAGGTCATCCGCCGCCACCGGCGAACCGGCCGGCACCCGGCTGGCGAACAGGGGCAGCGACAGCTGGCTGAGGGTGTCGGACAGGGTGCGGATATCCTGCGTGTCCGCCGTTTTCACCGAGCGCAGCTGGCGGTATTCCGCCAGCCAGTCTTCCAGCAGGGGGCGCAGTGGTTCCGGCACCCGCATGGCCACGGTCTTGTCGCCACCGAATGCGGATTTGCGTCCTGCGCCATCGCGTTTACCACCTTGGGCCATGCCGGCTTCCTTTGCTGTTGCTGTGATATTGATTGTGTACAAATTCAAATTGCTTGGCAACCAGCATCGGGGAAATGTCCTGTTTTGCGGCTCCGGACTGTGGCATTCCTGTCGCATGCCACGCTGCCGGGACAGAAAAACCGTTGCATGACAAGGCTTTGGCGCGGGGCGGGCTGGGGCGGCAAGGCGCTGCCGCTACCCGTGTCAATCTGCTGCGGCCGCGCTGGGAGCGGAAAACAGCAGAAACAGGCCAGCCTGATTGCTGACGCCCAGCTTGGCGTAGAGATTGCGCCGGTGCACCTTGGCGGTATCCAGCGAGATGCCCAGCTCGCGCGCCACGGCCTTGGTGGAGTGGCCGGCCAGCACCAGCAGGGCGACTTGCACTTCGCGTTCGGTGAGGTGCGGCTCACCACGCTGGCGCAGTGCATCTTCCAGCCGCAGCTGGCGCTCGGCCGGATTGTGGCGCAGCTGCTCGGTCAGATAGGCATCCAGCCGCATGGCCTTGCCCATCATGGGCAACAGCCAGGGGCTGAACAGCTGGCAGGCACCGATTTCGACATCGGTAAAGCGCCGGCGACTGCCCAGCGACAAGGACAGCACGCCCTGACCGGGTATGGGCAGCAGGAATTGCAGTTCGTCAGCCCCGACATTGCGGCTGAAGTACTGGCGGAAATACTCGGTGTCACGGAATGAATCGGGTGCCACATGATCCAGCCGGTACAGGCCGCTGGCCGGCTGCTGCTGGCTGAAGGCATAGAAGGGATCGATGCGGTAGAGCTGGGCGCGGTAGTCGGCAAACAGGTCGGCAGCGGCCAGATTGGCAGCGTGATCGGCCAGGATGTGCGGTGCCTGTTCCGGCTGAAACAGCAGGACCACCCAGGTATCGAAGGTGATGACATCGGCCAGCAGCCGTGCCAGGGCTGGCCAGAAACCGGGTTCACCCAGTTTTTCCATCAATCGGCCCAGCCTTTGGTGAAAGGCCAGGTCTGCCACTGCAAGCTGCATGTTCTTTCCTTTGTTGTCGCCGTTCATGGCTGCGCATGGCCCGCCATGATGCCGCAAGCCGGCTTGTTCCTCGCTACCCCGGCGGGGTTAGCCGGCTAACCCATCAAGGCTATGTTGCTGCTGCCGGTGGCTGCCTAGACTGGCCGGCAATGAGTAGCAAGCCTGCCAGCGGCCATCGGCCTGTTCCGGCGCAGGGCTTGCACCCCGACAGGAGAGTAGCACGATGCATGCACGAGATACCGCTTTCTGGACTGCCTGCGCTGCCGCCTTGCGCCCGGCCAGCCAGGCTTATATCGATGGCCGGTTGCAGGATGCACGGGACGGCCGCCAGTTTGCCAGCAGCTGCCCGCACACCGGCCAGACACTGGCCATGGTGGCGCGCTGCGACCGGGCGGATGTCGATGCCGCGGTAGCCGCAGCCCGTCGCAGTTTCGATGCCGGCCACTGGTCGCGCTGCCATCCGCGTGAGCGCAAGGTGGTGCTGCAAAAGCTGGCGCAACTGCTGCGTGACAATGCCGACGAGCTGGCCTTGCTCGATTGCCTGGACATGGGCAAACCGATCTCGGATGCGCTGAATATTGATGTCCCGGCTACCGCGGCGCTGTTCGACTGGTATGCCGAAGCCTGCGACAAGCTGTACGACGAAGTAGCTCCCACCGGGCCGGATGCGCTGGCGCTGGTGACGCGCGAACCGGTGGGCGTGGTGGCGGCGGTGATTCCGTGGAACTTCCCGCTGGACATGGCGGCGTGGAAGGTGGCGCCGGCGCTGGCCGCCGGCAATAGCGTGCTGCTGAAGCCGGCCGAGCAGTCGCCCTTGTCGGCCATCCGGCTGGCGCAACTGGCCAGCGAGGCCGGCCTGCCCGATGGCGTGCTGAATGTGCTGCCTGGCTATGGCGAAGAAGCCGGGCAGGCGCTGGGCCTGCATCCGGATATCGATTGCCTGTCGTTTACCGGCAGCACGGAAATCGGCAAGCGTTTTCTGGCGTATTCGGCCGCTTCCAATATGAAGATGGTGTGGCTGGAGTGCGGTGGCAAAAGTCCCAATCTGGTGTTTGCCGACTGTGCCGATCTGGATGCGGCGGCGCGCAAGGCAGCCTTCGGCATTTATTTCAATCAGGGGCAGGTGTGCTCCGCCAGTTCGCGTTTGCTGGTCGAATCCAGCATTCACGACTGTTTTGTCGAAAAACTGTTGGTCGAGATGGCGTCGTTCCAGCCGGGCAATCCGCTGGACCCGGCCACCCGGCAGGGGACGCTGGTGGATGCCGGCCATACCGCACGGGTGCAGGGTTTTATTGCCAGCGGTCTGCAACAAGGTGCCAGCCTGCTGGCTGGCGGCGAGCGCCTGCGCATAGGCCATAGCGATTGCTATCTGCAACCCACCCTGTTTACCGGTGTGACCCCGGACATGCGCATTGCCCGCGAGGAAATCTTCGGCCCGGTGCTGTCGGTGCTGCGGTTTGACAGCGAGGCCGAGGCCATCGCCCTGGCCAATGACAGCATCTATGGCCTGGCCGCGGCGGTTTGGACCGACCAGCTGCGCCGCGCCCACCGCGTGGCCCGCGCCCTGCGCGCCGGTACGGTATCGGTGAATACCGTGGATGCGCTGGATGCCGGCGTACCGTTTGGCGGCTGCAAGCAGTCCGGCTTTGGCCGCGACCTGTCGCTGCATGCGCTGGACAAGTTCAGCCAGCTCAAGACCACCTGGATCAGCCTGTAAGCCGGCGCAGCCGGCATGGAGACCTCAATGAAAAATACCCAACCCGTTCGCAGTACCGCCGAATACCAGGCGATGGATGCCGCCCACCATATTCATGCCTTTCTCGACCAGAAAGCCTTGAACGAGGAGGGCGCCCGCGTCATTACCCGTGGCGAAGGACTGTATGTGTGGGATAACGAGGGCAAGCAGTATCTGGACGGCATGTCCGGCCTGTGGTGTACCAATGTCGGTTATGGCCGGCCAGAGCTGATCGATGCTGCCACCCGTCAGCTGAAGGAACTCAGTTACTACAATATGTTTTTCCACACCACCCATCCGGCCGTGGTGGAATTGTCAGAGCGGCTGTTTTCCCTGCTGCCCGGCAGCTATAGCCATGTGATTTATACCAATTCCGGCTCCGAGGCCAATGAGGTGCTGATCCGCACCGTGCGCCGCTTCTGGGATGTGATGGGCCAGCCGGACAAGAAAATCTTCATCGGCCGCCACAATGGTTATCACGGCTCCACCGTCGGTAGCGCCTCGCTCGGTGGCATGGCCTTCATGCACGAGATGGGTAATCTGCCGATACCGGGGGTAGAGCATATTGCCGAGCCTTACTGGTATGCCCATGGCGGCAAGCTGAGCCCGGCCGAGTTTGGCCTGAAATGCGCGCAGGAACTGGAGGCGAAAATCCTGCAACTGGGGGCGGACAAGGTGGCGGCTTTTGTCGCCGAACCCTTCCAGGGCGCGGGCGGGATGATTTTCCCACCGGAAAGCTACTGGCCGGAAATCCAGCGTATCTGCCGCCAGTACGATGTGCTGCTGTGCGCCGACGAGGTGATTGGCGGTTTTGGCCGTACCGGCGAATGGTTTGCCCACCAGCATTTCGACTTCCAGCCCGACACGCTGAGCATCGCCAAGGGCCTGACTTCCGGCTACATCCCCATGGGCGGGCTGGTGCTGTCGCGGCGCATGGCCGAGGCGCTGATCGCCAAGGGCGGGGTGTTTGCCCACGGTCTGACCTATTCCGGCCACCCGGTGGCCGCCGCGGTGGCGCTGGCCAATCTGGATGTGCTGCAGGGCGAGGGCATGGTGCAGGCGGTCAAGCAGGATACCGGACCCTATCTGCAAGCCTGTTTGCGTGAGGTATTTGCCGACCACCCGCTGGTGGGCGACATCCAGGGCACGGGCATGGTGGCGGCCCTGCAGCTGTGCGAAGACAAGGCCAGCCGCCAGCTGTTTGCCAACGAAGACGACATCGGCTGGCGCTGCCGTACTCATGGCTTTGACGAGGGGCTGATCATCCGCTCCACCCATGGCCGCATGATCATGGCGCCCGCGCTGGCCATTACCCGCAGCCAGATCGACGAGCTGGTTGGCAAGACCCGCCGCGCGGTGGACCGCACCGCACAGGAGCTGGGTCTGTTGTAAACAGCGGGCGGCAGCTGCCGCCCTGCTGGTCCCTGACAAACGGCCGTTCAGAGCCGGCATGACTCATTCCCAGTTACGCCATTTACCCCGCAGTCCTGCCATGCGCCGGTCTGCGGATTTCGTCACAGGATTATCGGGAGTCCCATCATGAGCCGTAAACCCACCATGCGCCTGCTATTGTCCGGCGCGGCACTCTGTCTCGGCCTGACCGCACAGGCAGCCGAGCTGCATGTGTACAACTGGTCCGATTACATCGGTGAGCAGACCATCAGCAGCTTCGAGAAACAGACCGGCATCAAGGTGAAATACGATGTCTACGACAGTGACGACACCTTGCAAGCCAAGCTGCTGACCGGCAAGGCGGGCTACGATATCGTGGTGCCCACCTCCAATTACATGGCCCGTCAGGCGGCAGCCGGCATCTATCTGCCGCTGAACAAGGCCGAGCTACCCAATCTGGCCAATCTGGACCCGCAGCTGCTGAAGATGGTGGCCACGGCCGATCCGGGCAATAAATACGGCGTGCCCTATGCCTGGTTTACCGATGGCCTGGGCCTGAACCTGAACAAGGTCAAGGCGGCGCTGGGCAATGAAGTGGCGCTGGATAGCTGGGATGTGCTGTTCGAGCCGGCCAAGCTGAGCAAGCTCAAGGGCTGTGGCGTATCCATGCTGGATCAGGCCAGTGACGTGTTTGCCATCACCCTGCATTACCTGCACAAGGACCCCAACAGCAAGAACCCGGCCGATTATCAGGCGGCGTTTGAAACCCTGAAGAAGATCCGCCCCTATATCACCCAGTTCAACTCTTCCGGCTATATCAATGATCTGGCCAATGGCGATATCTGCTTTGCCGTGGGCTGGTCCGGCGACATCGGCATTGCCCGCCGTCGTGCGGCGGATGCCGGCAAGCACTACCAGATCAGCTATGTCATTCCCAAAAGCGGGGCACCGTTTTCCGTCGACATGATGGCCATTCCCAAGGATGCGCCCAATCCGGCCGCAGCCCATCAGTGGATCAACCACATCCTGCAGCCGGATGTGGCAGCCGGCATCACCAACAAGGTGTTCTACCCCACGCCCAATCTGCCGGCACGCAAGCTGGTGCAAGCGGCCATTGCCAGCGATGGCGGTATTTATCCGCCGCCGGCGGTGATGCAGACGCTGTTCCTGTTGCAGCCCTTGCCCAGCGATATCCTGCGCTTGCAGAACCGGCTGTGGACACAGCTCAAGACCGGGCGTTGAGCCGGCTACACAGGCGCTCGTGGGTGGCATGTTCAGCGTGGGCGTTGAAACGGCGGCCTACTCAGGGTAGTCTCTGCCCCTTGCCGGCCATCGTGGCCGGGCGGCCCGTCCTGCCACGGTGGCGCGGACGGGTTTATCCGGGGAAGACAATGCGAGTACAGGCGAATCCGGCCGATATCGGTCGTTGTGGTTGTGGGCGACGTGATTATTGCGATGGCAGCCATGGTCTGAGTGAAGAACAATGGCAGGCCAGGCTGGCCGAAGAGCAAAAACAGGCCGAGCAGCTGGCGGAGCAGGCTGATTTCGGCGACGACTGAGCACACAGGCGGCCCATGTCAAACAGCCCGCACATCCTGATGGATGTGCGGGCTGTTTGTTTGAGGATGGCAGGGTTTATTTTTTCTTGTCTGCCGTTTCCGTTGGCTGGAGATAGGCCGCCATGCCCTGCAAGGAGTGCTGCATGCTGCCCAGGTGCTCCAGCGCCAGGCCTTGCAGGTCTTCCTGGGCCTTGGTCAGGATGCCGCAGAACTCGCCGGAACATTCCATGGCCTGGTTGGCGTTTTCCTTGGCGATGCTGCTGATCTGGTTGAGTGCTTCTTGCGGGCTGCCGGCCTGGCTAAGGGCTTGCAGCGATTTGGCATAGTTGTCCAGCTGGCTGCGGCTGGTGCTGATCTGGAAATTCATCAATTGCTCGACATTGTTCATCGAAACCTGCAGGAACTTCAGGGTGATGTCGAGGCTGGGTTGCTGCGGGAAGCGGGCATTCTTCGGGCTGGATGACATGGGGGTTCTCCTGGGCTGGCGCAGCGCATGGAAAATCAAGAAGATGATTTCCAGGTTTGGGCTGCATCGGTTTTGAGCGCCGCGTCAGCTAATCGTTCAGTGTGCCGGGCGAGCTAAGCAGCTGCCGGGCTGGCCAAGCCCGGCAGATACTGGCCATGCCGGCGGACAACCCGGCCTTTGTAATGGTATCGATGCGGCTGTTCAAGCCAGCGCACGGGCGATGAACTGGCGCGGCACGCGGGTTTTCGGCACCCGGCCGGCAAACCAGCTGCGCACATCTTCCTCCAGACCGATGCCATGCATGTAGTTGTACAGCGCCTTGTTAAGCGCCTTGCCCATGGCGTCGTGGTCGGTGCCGGTGGGGTCGATGAAGCCGACATCGTTCTTGGCAAAGCTGACCGGCGGCAGCGGGCGCAGGCTGACGCCGTATTCTTCCGGGTTCTGACCCACCGGCGAGTGCACGGTGCAAGCAAAGCGGTGGAAGAAGCCGGACTGGATGCAGCCGGTATCAAACAGCTGGCGTACGTATTCCAGCGCATCCACCGTGTCCTGCACGGTCTGGGTGGGGAAGCCGTACATCAGGTAGGCATGCACCAGCACCCCGGCTTCGGTAAAACTTTGCGTGACCCGCGCCACCTGTTCCACCGACACGCCTTTTTTCATCAGCTTGAGCAGGCGGTCCGAGGCCACTTCCAGCCCGCCGGAAATGGCAATGCAGCCGCTTTCCGCCAGTAGCTGGCACAGCTCCGGGGTAAAGGATTTCTCGAAGCGGATATTGCCCCACCAGGAAATGGACACATTGCGCCGCAGCAGTTCTTCGGCCAGCGCGCGCAGCATCTTGGGCGGTGCGGCCTCGTCGACAAAGTGAAAACCGGTCTGCCCGGTTTCGGCAATGATGGCTTCGATACGGTCCACCAGCGTGCTGGCCGAAGCAGTTTCGTAGCGTGAGATGTAGTCCAGCGTCACGTCACAAAAACTGCATTTTTTCCAGTAGCAGCCATGGGCCACCGTCAGCTTGTTCCAGCGCCCGTCGCTCCATAGCCGGTGCATGGGGTTGAGCATGTCGAGCAAGGACAGGTAGCGGTCGATGGGCAGGCCGTCCCAGGTTGGGGTGCCGACTTCCTCGAAGGGGATGTCGGCTTCCATCATATTGATGTAACGGACCTCGCCATTTTCGCGTACAAAAGTGCGCACCAGGCGCGAGGCCGAGCGTTTGCCCTGC
Source organism: Aquitalea sp. ASV15 (assembly GCF_016429115.1). Classification (NCBI taxonomy): domain Bacteria; kingdom Pseudomonadati; phylum Pseudomonadota; class Betaproteobacteria; order Neisseriales; family Chromobacteriaceae; genus Aquitalea; species Aquitalea sp. ASV15. The sequence continues at coordinate 80,104 of NZ_JAELTZ010000001.1, forward strand.
AGGTGTTCCAGCAGCGCCAGCAGCGGCTTTTCACCATCATCCAGGGTGATGAAGTCAAAGTAATCGAATACCCGTGGCTCTTTCAGTTCGCGCAGCTCGGTATTGACGAAACCGCCGCCCAGCACGGTGCGGATGGCCGGCCAGCGCGCCTTGATGGTCTGGGCAATGCGGAAGGCGGCATACACCGAACCGGGGAAGGGCACCGACAACAGCACGATGTCCGGCTGATGGCGGGCAATGGCTTCTTCCACCAGTTGTTGCAGGGTGTCGTCCACCAGCGTGGGTTTGCCGGCCAGCGCGCGGGCCAGCGGGTCGAAGGTGGGCTGGCTCATGGCCAGTGATTCGGCATAGCGCACGAATTCAAAACGCTCGTCCACCGCCTCGCGCAGCACATCGGCGATGTCATTCAGATAGAGCGTGGCCAGATGGCGGGCGCGGTCCTGCTGGCCCAGTGCGCCAAAGGCCCAGGCCAGCGGGTCGCCACCGTAAGGATCGTCCGGGTCGACATACACTTCCAGCGCGGCAAAGCGTTCGCCTTCCGGCAGAAAGTTGCGGCCGCAGATGCGATGGGCCACGGTGGAGTCACGCCCTTGCAAAAAGGCGATCACCGGGCCGATGGTGGCCAGGTAACGCTCGAACTGGCCGACAAAGCCATGCAGCTGGGCGCTGCGCTTTTTCGGCGGAATGGCGTCAATCTGCTGCCGTACTGCCTGCAGGCCGGAAGCCGAGAACAGCCGCAACACCAGTTGCAGTGCCAGATCTTCCTGAAAGGCGGTGATCTGGCGCGAGCGCAAAAAGCCGGTGATATAGGCGGTGGAGGGGTAGGGCGTATTCAGCTGCGTCATCGGCGGGATGAGCGACAGGATACGGGGGGAGCGTGGCGGCTCGGCGTGAGTGAACTGCATGACATCCATTTCCTGCGGCGGCGGACAGGCCGCTGCCGTGTACTGCCCGCCGTGCACTAAGCACGCGGGCCAAATCATCAATATAGTGCTTCAGCTATTTGCTGTGGCCTGATCCAGCAACTGGCGAATGGCGGCGGCATTATCCGGTCGCACCAGCCGGCCGGCCTCCTGCCCATCCCGCAGCAGGATGAGGGTGGGCCAGAGCTTGACGGCAAAGGTGCGGCCCAGCCGGCGGCCTTTGCCGTCTTCAATCTTGCGATGGGCGAGCTGCGGATGCGCCTGCATGGCAGCGGCCAGCAGCGGCTGGGCCGCCTGGCAGTGCGCACACCAGGGGGCGCCGAATTCCAGCAATAACCAGCCACGCTCACTGGCCAGCTGCTCGGCTGTCGCTTCCTGATCCTGCGGGGTGAATGTGCTGTTGAAGGCCATGGCCGGCTCCTGTCTGCAAAGGCAGCAGGAGGATACCATTCCTGAGGCGGATCGGCCCGGCTTCCTTGTGCGCGGCGCCGGGCCGGTTGCGGCGTTTGTGCGACAGCCTCAGTGCTGCAGCTGCGCCGTCAGCCGTGACAGAAAACTGTCGCAGGCGGCCAGCTGGTCCAGCGCCAGCCATTCGTCCGGCTGGTGGGCCTGGGCAATGTCGCCGGGGCCGCACACTACAGTGGGAATGCCGCAGCGTTCGCTGAACAAGCCGGCCTCGGTGCCAAAGGCGATCTTGCGCGGCGGTGTGCTGTCTTGCAGCAAGCCTTGCACAAAGCGCACCACCGCGGCGTCCGGCGGTGTAAGCAGGCCGGGGTAGCTGGTTTTTTCCGTGAAGCTGAAGCCACAGGCGGGGTCAACTGCCTGCATTTCCGGCTGCAATACCTGGGTGGCGTGCTGACGGATGGCATCCAGCAGTGGCTGAGGGGCATCGGCTGGCAAGTGGCGGATTTCAAAATCGAAATGACAGCTGGCCGGGATGATGTTGAGGGCAGTGCCGCCCTGCATGGTGCCAACATGCAGTGTGCTGTAAGGCACCTCATACAAGGGGTCGAACGGCCCGTGCTGGCGACGCTGGCGGGCGAGGCTGCGGATGAAGCTGACCAGCTCGGCGGCATACTCCACTGCATTGACCCCGGCTGCTGGATTGCTGGAGTGGCCTTCATGGCCGTGGGCGGTGACCCGCCAGGCGGTCTTGCCCTTGTGTTCGGCCACCAGCTGCATGCGGGTGGGCTCGCCGATAATGCCCATGGCCGGCAATACCGGCAGGCCGCCCAGCACTTCCAGCAGGCGGCGCACACCGATGCAGCCGATTTCCTCGTCATAGGTGAAAGCCAGGTGCAGCGGGGTATGCAGCGGGCTGCGTGCCAGCTGCGGCACCTGCGCCAGCACGCTGGCAATAAAGCCTTTCATGTCGGCGGTACCGCGGCCATAGGCCCGCTCATCGCGGATGTCCAATGCAAACGGATTGCTGTGCCAGTGCTGGCCATCTACCGGCACCACATCGGTATGGCCGGCCAGCATCACGCCGGGACGGTCGGTGGGGCCGATGGTGGCGTACAGATTGGCCTTGCTGCCGTCTTCGTTTTCCACGATCCGGCTGTTTACGCCAAAACCGGCCAGGTAGTTTTTGACAAAGCGGATCAGTTGCAGATTGCTCAGTCGGCTGGTGGTATCGAAACCGACCAGGGTTTGCAGCAGGGTGAGGGATTCCATTGAAGTTCTTTCCGTAGCGGCCGGGGTGATGCCGAATGGTGCCGGCTGTGCAGTGGCCGGAGCAGTCTGGTTGACAAGACGAGTGTAGGTGCTCACAGTTGATATCGAAAATATTATTATTTTTCCAATTGGATCGATAAATATTATGCAATACACCCTGCGGCAATTGGCTTATCTGGTGGCGGTGGCCGACCACGGCAGTGTGACAGCGGCTGCCAATGCCTTGTACACCTCGCAGCCCGGCATTTCCAGCGCCATTGCCCAGCTGGAGGCACAGTTCGGCCTGCAGTTCTTTATCCGCCACCATGCCAAGGGCGTGTCGCTGACGCCGGCCGGGCAGAGCTTTGTCGCGGCGGCGCGCAATCTGCTGGCGCATGCCGAGGACCTGAGCCAGCACGCCAGTGCGCTCAGTCAGTCCTTGCAGGGCAATCTGGAGCTGGGGTGTTTCACCACCATTGCGCCGATTTTCCTGCCGCGCCTGCTGGCGGCCATGCGTGAAGATTATCCCGATATTTCGGTGCGGCTGCACGAAGGCGATACCGAGCAGCTGCAGCAAGCCCTGCTGAGCGGCCAGACCGAGCTGGCCTTGCTGTACGACCTGGATCTGGCGCCCAGCCTGTACCGGCAGACGCTGCAGACCGTGCTGCCCTATGTCTTGCTGCCGGCGGATCACCCGCTGGCGGGGCAGGCGGCGGTTTCGCTGCAGGATCTCGCCCCCTTGCCCATGGTGTTGCTGGACCTGCCGCATAGCCGCGAGTATTTCCTGTCGGTATTCCGGCTGCAGGGGCTGGAGGCGCGGGTGCGCCACAAGACTGTCAATTTCGAACTGGTACGTGGACTGGTGGCGGCTGGCAACGGCTATGCCTTGCTGAACCTGCGCCCGCGCACGCCACAGAGCTATGCCGGCGACCAGCTGGTGTGCCTGCCGATCGCCGAGGAGGTACCGGCCTTGAACATCGTGCTGGCCTGGCCGCAGGAGTTGCGCCTCACACGGCGCGCCGAGGCCTTTGTCACCCTGTGCGAGCGCAATATCAGCCGCCTGGGCTGAGTCAGGCCGCACGACGCTCCCTGCATCGTAAAAATCGATGCAGTTCACACGGTAAAGCTATTTTACCTATTGCCGGACTTGTCCCTAGAGTAAGTCACGCAGCCGCCCACCTGGCTGCGCAACTTCCAGGGGATAGTCATGCCTTCATCCATGCGTTTTCCAAGTGTTTTGCTGTATTCCGGGCTGCTGTTTGCTCCGCTGTTGTCGGCGGCCGAGCTGACCGTGGTGTCGTTTGGCGGTGCCAACAAGGATGCCCAGCAAAAAGCCTATTACCAGCCCTTTGCCGCCAGCAGCGGCATCAAGGTGCTTAGTGGCGACTACAACGGTGAAATGGCGCGGGTGCGCGCCATGGTCGACAGCAAGCGGGTGAGCTGGGATGTGCTGGACGTGGAGTCGCCGGATCTGATGCGTGGTTGCGACGAAGGCATGTTCGAGAAACTGGACTACCGCCGCATCATCAAGCCGGCCGAGCTGCTGCCTGGCGCTGCCCAACCCTGTGGCATGGCGGCCTATGCCTGGAGCACGGTGCTGGCCTACAACGCCGACAAGCTCAAGACAGCGCCGCGCTCCTGGGCCGATTTCTGGGATGTGAAGAAATATCCCGGCAAACGCGCCCTGCGCAAAGGGGCCAAGTACACGCTGGAAATCGCCCTGATGGCGGACGGCGTAGCACCACATGATGTGTACAAGCTGCTCAATACCCCGGCCGGGCTGAATCGCGCTTTTGCCAAGCTGGACCAGCTCAAGCCCTATATCCAGTGGTGGGAGGCCGGCGCGCAGCCGGCGCAGTATCTGGTGGCGGGCGATGTGGTGATGAGCTCGGCCTATAACGGCCGCATCAGCGCGGCGCAGAAAGAAGGCGGCAAGCAGCTGCAAATGGTGTGGAACGGCAATATCTACGATTACGACTACTGGACCATTCCCAAGGGCAGTCCCAATCTGGAGGCCGCTTACAAGTTTCTGGCTTTCGTCAGCCAGCCTGCCGCCCAGGCCGAATATGTGAAGGGCATCAGCTATGGGGTCAGCCATCGCAAGGCTTCGGCGCTGATTGACAAGAGCGTGCTGGCCAACCTGCCCACCGCACCGCAAAACCTGAAGCAGGGCGTGGCCATTGACAGCAGTTTCTGGGTGGATCACGGCGAAAACCTGGAGCAGCGCTTTAACGCCTGGGCCGCCCGCTGACGGGTCAGCCGCAAAAAAACGGAAACGGGACTTGCCAAATGGCATGGCTGCTTTACAATGCCACCCGTCATCAGGGAGTAGCCGCCCTCCGCATGTGAGAGGGACGTGTGTCAACAGACTTGCCGGTTCCGGCATGGCACACGTGGTCCGAGACTTGGCGAGACTTTTGACCGTAATGCTCCGCATGGCCGGGACGCATTGCGGTCACTCGTTTCCGCGTCCCGGCCATGGAGAACACTTGATGCAGTCCTTTCTGGTATCCACCGGCGTGGTAGCCCTGGCCGAAATCGGCGACAAAACCCAATTGCTGTCCCTGATTCTGGCGGCGCGTTATCGCAAGCCCTTGCCCATCATCCTGGGCATCCTGCTGGCCACCCTGGTCAATCATGCCGGTGCCGGCGGTATTGGCGCCTGGCTGTCCACGGCGCTCAGCCCCAACATCCTCAACTGGGCCGTGGTGGCGTCATTTGCGCTGATGGCCGGCTGGATTCTGATTCCCGACAAGCTGGACGAAGATGAAATCACCATGCCCAAGCGGCAGATGGGGGTGTTTGCCACCACCGTATTCGCGTTTTTCCTGGCGGAGATGGGCGACAAGACGCAAGTGGTGACCATTGCGCTGGCGGCGCGCTTTCATGATTTCCTGCCGGTGGTGGCGGGCACCACGCTGGGCATGATGCTGGCCAACGTGCCGGTGATCTACCTGGGTAGCCGCTTTGCCGACCGCCTGCCCACCAAGGCGGTGCATATTGTGGCATCCATCATTTTTCTGGTGCTGGGCGGCCTGGCACTGGCCAATGCCATCAATGGCACACCACTGCTGGGTTGAGCTGCTTGCCTTCACCATGAAAAACGCCGCCACGGACTGCTCCGGGCGGCGTTTTTTTACTGTTGGGCAAGATCAGGCGAGCAGGCCTGCCAGATTGCTGGTGGATTGCTGCATTTGCGCCAGCGTGGCGTTCAGCGTGGTGTATTGCTGCAAATAGGAGGTGCGCAAGGCATCCAGATTGGTCTGGATTTCGGTCTGGTGATTGGTTTCGTCAGTCACGCTCTGGTTCAGGTCGTTCTGTTTGGTGGCCACGATGCCGGTAGGTCCCAGCAGATTGTTGATGGTGGTGTTGAAACGGTCGGCAAAGCCGGTGCTGCTGCTGTTGCCGAACAGATTGGCCACGGCGGTCGGATTGCTGGTCAGTGCCTTGTTGAAGGCGGTCTGGTCCAGTGCCAGCGTGCCATCCTTCTGCAGGGAAATGCCGACCTGCGACAGGTAGGCATAGGATGTGGTGGCATCCACGCCCGGCACCTGGGTCTGCAATACCGAGCTGAGCTGATCCTGGATGGACAGCAGTGAATCATCGCCCTTCATGTCGCCATTGAAGGCCGTGCTGGTGGTGTTGTACACCTTGTTGTATGCATCAACAAAGCCTTGCAGGGTGGAGGCAATGCCGGAAGTGTCTTGACTCATGCCAATGGAAACCTGGCCGATTTTTTCCAGATTGACGGTAGCGCCGGTGATCACTCCGGTCACGGTATTGCTGCTGGACGAGACATTGACGCCGTTGACCGTCATCAGGGCATCGCTGGCGGCAAAGGATTCGGTTGCCGCGGTGCTGCTTTGCTGCAGCCCGGCCAGGGTGTTGCCGCTGGTGTTGCCGCTGTCGCTGCCCCCTGCCGTGACGCTGAAGGCATTGGCCGAGCCGGAATTGGCCGAAGCGATCACCAGCGAGTAATTGCCGTTGTACTGCACGACCGAGGCATTGACCCCGGCATTGGCGGCGTTAATGGCATCGGAAATGTTTTGCAGGCTTTCACCGCCGCTGCCGCCATTGTTCAGGTTGACGGTGGTGGCGGTGCCGGCGACGCTGAAGGTCAGCGACGAGGGAACGCCGCTTAGCGCGGTGGTGGCGCTGGTGATCGGCTGGCCACTGCTGTTTTGGTCAAATACCAGCTGGCGCGATTGGGCCAGCTTGCTGACGTTCAGCTGGTAGGTGCCGGCAATGCCACCCGTGCTGGTGGCAACGCTGGCAATCGTACTGTCTGATGTGGTGGCTTTGTATGTCTGCAGGAAAGCGCCGGATGACAGGCTGCTGACCGAGGTTTGCAGGGCTGACAGCGCCGAGCTGATCTGGCCCATGTCGCTCAGCTCGGTTTTGTAGGTGGACACCTTGTTCTGGCTGTCGGTAAGCGGTTGCTGCTCCACGGTCATCAGCTGGCTGACAATGGTTTGCACGTCTAGCGGGCCGGCGGTGGTGGTGATGGATGCTGCGCTCATGCTGTTCTCCCTGCGGCCTGCAGCTGGATCAGGCCGGTCTTGATATGCTCTCCTGACATTATCGGCTGGAACAGCCTGCTGCTTGATGGTCCGACAGGGTTAAACAATGTTGCCGAATGTTAAGGCTGTCACAAAGCGTCACGATTGCCCTGCCCGGAGCCGTCAGGCAAATTCCTGTTGCCCCGGTGTGCCTGGCCGTAGCAGCGCTATGGGCTTGTCCGTACTAATTGCCGGAAGACTTCAGCAGCCCGGACAGATTGCTGGTCGACTGCTGCATCTTGGACAGCGTGGCATTCAGCGTGGTGTATTGCTGCAGATAACTGGCCTGCTTGTCGCTCATCTTGGTTTGCAGCTGCGACTGGTGGTTGGTTTCGTCGCTCACATTCTGGTTCAGGTCATTTTGTTTGGTCACGATGATTCCCGCTGGCCCGAGCAAATTGTTGATGGTGCTGTTGAAGCGGTCTGCAAAGCCGCTATTGCTGCTGTTGCCGAACAGATTGGCCACTGCGGCGGGCTGGCTGCTCAGGGCCTTGTTGAAGGCGGTCTGGTCCAGCGACAGGCTGCCGTCTTTCTGGATGGCGATGCCCACCTGCGACAGATAGGCATAGGAAGCAAGCGGGTCGGCACCGCTGACCGGAGTTTGCAGTACCGCGCTGAGCTGGTTGCGGATGGTGTTGAGTGAGCCATCCCCCTTCATAGTGCCGGCTGCTGCGCTATTGATGGCGCCCTGAACCTTGTTGTAGGCATCGACAAAACCCTGCAGCTTGCCGGCAATGCTGCTGCTGTCCATTGCCAGGCTGATGGTGGCCTGGCCGGCTTTTTGCAGGTTGACGCTGGCACCGCTGATCGCATCGCCGACGGTGTTGCTGCTGGAGGAAACATACACGCCGTTGACGGTAAGCGCGGCGTCGCTGGCATCGTTGGATTCGCTGATGGCGGTATCGCTTTGCTGCAGGCCCGCCAGGGTATTGGCGCTGCTGCTCTCCAGGCTGCTGTCGCTGCCGCCGGCAGTGATGCTAAAGGCATTGTCCGAACCGGACTGTGCCGAGGCAAGCACCAGCGAATAACTCCCCTTGTATTGCACGATGGACGCATTGACGCCGGCATTGGCGCTGTTGATCTTGTCGGCGATGTCTTGCAGGCTGACGGCGGCTGGCGTGGTCGACGGACTGGCCGCGCCATCGGTAGCGCTGCCGTTGCTGCTGGCGGTATCGCGCAGCGCTATGGTGGTGCTGTTGCCGCCCACGGCAAGAGTGAGCGTGTCCGGCACATCAGACAGCGCACTGCTGGCACTGGTGATGGCCTGGCCGTCGGCTGTGGTGTCGAATACCAACTGGCGCGGTTTGGCCAGCTCTTGCACATCCAGCAGGTAGTTGCCGGGCGCACCGCTGCCATTGCCATCCACCGTGGCAACGGTGGCATCCGAGGTGCTGGTCTTGATGGTGTGCAGGAAGCTGGCGGAGGAGAGGCCGCTGACGGCGCTTTGCAGACCGGACAGGGCCGAGCTGACCTGGCCGATGTCGCTGAGCTTGCTGTTGAAGCTGCTCAGCTTGCTCTGGCTGGTGGTCAGCGGCTGTTTTTCCACCGTCATCAACTGACTGACAATATTCTGTACGTCGAGCGGACCTGCCGAGGTGGTGATGGATGCGCTGCTCATCTTGTCTTTGCTTGCCTTGTGGGTGCCGGAATGGCCGGCTCATGACGGTTGTCATGATTATCCCCGACAGCGACTTGGGCGGGATGGGCAGGACAGGTCAAAAAATGTTTGCTTTTGCAAACAAGGTAAAGAGGGGTAAGGAGGGGGCGGATCGGGTCCGGCTGGCCTGGCAGAAGGGGGCAGCAAGGGCAGGGTATGAAACCCGTCCTTGCTGTCCGTTGTGCTCAGGCCCGGTGCGGGCCGTCAGCTGGGGCTGTGTGCTGGCTCAGATGCCCAGTTTGTCACGCAGCGAATAATACCAGGCACCCATGGCGGTGAAGGGCACGCGCATCAGTTCGCCACCGGGGAAGGGGTAGTGCGGCAGGGTGGCGAAGGCATCGAAGCGCTCGGCCTGACCGCGCAGGGCCTCGGCCATGATCTTGCCAGCCAGGTGGGTATAGGTGACGCCATGGCCGCTGCAACCCTGCGAGTAATAGATGTTGTCGCCGATACGGCCGACCTGCGGCAGGCGCGACAGCGTCAGCAGGAAGTTGCCGGTCCAGGCGTAATCGATCTTTACCTTGGCCAGTTGCGGGAATACCTTCAGCATCTTCGGCCGGATGATGGCCTCGATATTGGCCGGGTCGCGTGCGCCATAAACCACGCCGCCGCCGAAAATCAGCCGTTTGTCCTGGCTCAGGCGGTAGTAGTCGAGCAGGTAGTTGCAGTCTTCCACGCAGTAGTCCTGCGGCAGCAGGCTGGCGGCCAGTTCATCGCCCAGCGGCTCGGTGGTGATCACCTGGGTGCCGCATGGCATGGATTTGGCAGCCAGTTCCGGTAGCAGATTGCCCAGATAGGCATTGCCGGCCACCACCAGGAATTTTGCCTTGACCCGGCCTTGCGGCGTGGTCACCACGGCTTGCTGGCCGCGTTCTATGCTCAGTGCCGGCGATTGCTCGTAAATCACGCCACCCAGCGATTCCACGGCTGCGGCTTCGCCCAGCGCCAGGTTCAGCGGGTGGATATGACCGCCGCTCATGTCCAGCATGCCGCCCACATAGCTGTCGGTGGCGACGATGCCGCGCATGTCATCCTTGCCCAGCAGTTGCAGCTGGCGGTGGCCGTAACGCTCCCACAAGGCTTTTTGTGATCGCAGATGGCCCATCTGCTTTTCGCTCAGCGCAGCAAACACGCCGCCGTCTTTCAGGGCGCAGTCGATGCCGTAGCGGGCCACCCGCTCGCGGATGATGCGACCGCCTTCGAAGGCCATGTCGCCCAGCAGCTTGGCCTGCTTGCTGCCCACCGTGCGTTCGATCACATCGATGTCGCGGCTGTAGCTGTTGACGATCTGGCCGCCATTGCGGCCGGATGCGCCAAAGCCAACCCTGGCGGCCTCCAGCACGGTGACCTTGAAGCCGTTTTCCAGCAGGAAGAGTGCCGTGGACAGACCGGTGTAACCTGCACCGATAATGCAGACATCGGTTGCGATTTCGCCTTGCAGGGCCGGGCGCGCAGGCACCGGATTGGCAGAGGCGGCGTAGTAGGATTCGGGATAGCTGGTTTGTGGCATTTCGTTAAACTTTTCGTTTAATATTTTGCACATGCCAGTTGATTCTAGCGCAGGCAAGCGCCGCTTGCCAAATTATTTGATCAAATATGTGGGTGCGGCGCTGGGGCTGCGCTGCTTAAGGCGTGTCAGCATCCGCCGGGCGGATGCTGATGAAGTGCTGGGGATTACTTGGTGTGCTCGTGGCCGCCAACGGTTTCCTTCACCTGGCCAGTGACACCCGAGCTGTGTTTTTTGTGCTTTTTGTGTTTCTTGTGGGCTTTCTTGCGTTCTTCCTGCTTGATTTTGGCATGATCGGCCTTCCAGGCTTTTACCTCGCTGGCCGTCGGGGATTCCTGGTGCAGTTTGTTGGCGAGGGCGGGGCCAGCCAGCAGCACTCCGGCTACAGTCCATGCAATCAGTTTCATGATGGTTTTCCTGGATAAAAGACTTTGAGTGAGTAGAGACTGTCCTCAAACGGACAGCAGCCAGTCTATGAACTCCCATCGCGCTAAATAAGGGATGATTTCCCAATGAAATTGCTCTTGTTTCTTCTTGTCGCTAGGAAATGTACTTGAGCGCACGCCGTCGCTGAGACGGCTGCCCGTTCTGTCCGGCTGGATGGCAAACTGTCATCTGCCTTTCGTAAAGCTTGGCCGGTAGCGGTGTTATCCTGCACGGGTGGGCGTTTGCCGCTGGCCAGCCAGGATTGGCCCGGCCGTGTTTCCGGAAGGTGTATTGCATGAGCGTGTCGATTACCGAAGTGACCTATGGTGCTGATCAGGTCGGACTGATCAGTGGCTTCCGTTTTTTACCCGGGCAGGCTGGTCAGCCCATTGCGTCGGAAGAGGCTGTGCATTTTCTGCAGCAGCCGGCGCAGGACGATGGCTTTGTCTGGCTGCATTTCAATCTGGCGCATGCCGCCTGCGAGCGCTGGCTCAGGGCCAGGATGCCGCTGCCGGATGATTTTTTTGCCATGTTGCATGCCGGCAGCAGCTCCACCCGCATCGAACCTTCGGACGGCATGCTGCTGGCGGTGATCAACGATGTGGCGCTGGGCTTTGGTGTGGTGACCTCGGATGTCGCCACGCTGTGGGTGGCCGCCGGTTCGCGTCTGCTGGTCACCGCGCGCGTGCGCCCCCTGCGTTCGGTGGACCGGCTGCGGGCGGCAGTGAAAAGCGGCGAGGTGTTTCCCTCGGCCCGTTCCTTGCTGTTTCATCTGATGCAGGATCAGGCTGATGTGATGGCCGGCATCGTACGCGAGTCTGCGCGCAAGGTGGACCATATCGAAGATCGTTTCCTGGCCGAGCATTTGCAGGATCATCGTGCCGAGCTGTCCGGCATGCGCCGCACCCTGGTGCGGATGCAGCGTCTGCTGGCACCCGAGCCGGGCGCGCTGTTCCGTTTGCTGAACCGGCCGCCGGCCTGGCTGGCCGAGCACGATGTGCAGGCGCTGCGCGAATCGACCGAGGAGTTTTCACTGGTGCTGAACGATCTGGCCTCCCTGGTGGAACGCATCAAGCTGCTGCAGGAAGAGCTGGCCGCCAAGCTGAACGAGCAGACCAACCGCACCCTGTTCACCCTGACCATGGTCACGGTGCTGGCATTGCCCATCAATATCGTGGCCGGTTTCTTTGGCATGAATGTGGGGGGCGTGCCGCTGGCCAATCATCCGCATGGCTTCTGGGTGCTGGTGCTGCTGGTGGCCAGCTTCACCTTTCTGGCCGGCTGGTGGGCGTTCAGCCGGCAGAATGCGCGCTAGGCCGGTTGCGGTGCGGATTGCGGCACAGAAAGCAGATGGTGCTGACGAGACCATGAGCGCAGTGGGTGATCTTGCCGGCGTGCTGGCGTACAATACTGCCTTTGCGCCAGCGGCAATTGCCGCTGGCTTTGATTCTTCTGTTAGCGAGCAAGGTATAGCATGAGCGGTTTGCCCAATTGTCCCCAGTGCGGTTCCCAATTCACCTACGAAGACGGCGCCATGCTGGTCTGCCCGGAGTGCGCGCACGAGTGGTCGGCCCAGGCCGATGCCGCTGGTGAGGAGCAAGGGCGCGAAGTGCGTGATTCCAATGGCAATCTGCTGCAGGATGGCGACACGGTGACGGTGATCAAGGATCTGAAGGTCAAGGGTTCGTCGCTGGTGGTGAAGGTGGGGACCAAGGTCAAGAATATCCGCCTGGTGGACGGCGACCATGATATCGATTGCAAGATCGACGGCATCGGTGCCATGAGCCTGAAGTCGGAGTTCGTGAAAAAGGCCTGAGCCTGCCGCCGCACGCGATTGATGAAAAGCACCCCGCGCGGGTGCTTTTTGCTTTTTCGCCCAGCCGGCCGTGCCTGCCGCCAGCGGGGCGCGGCTCTGTTACCATGCTGTTTTCCTGTCTGTCCGCCTTGTCCATGTCTGATACTGCCGCTTCCCCTCTTGCCCCTTCTGCACGACACCTGATCTCCTTTGCCGTACCGGTGATGCTGGCGGCACTGGCCACGCCCTTGATGGGGCTGGTGGATACCGCCGTGCTGGCACGGCTGGGTAATCCGGTGGCGCTGGCGGCGGTGGCGGTGGGTGGCAGTATTTTCAATGTGGTGTACTGGTGCTTCAGCTTTTTGCGCTTTACCACCACCGGGCTGGTGGCCCAGGCTGCCGGCGGGCAGGGGCGGGAAGCCGTGGTGCTGGCCGGCTTGCGGCCCATGCTGGCGGCCTTGCTGGGTGGCATCGGCTTGCTGTTGCTGCAGCAGCCGATTGCCTGGCTGGCCTTGCACCTGCTGGCACCGCCGGCCGAGGTGGCCGGGCTGGCCCGGCAGTATTTTGATGCCCGTATCTGGTCGGCCCCGTTTACTCTGCTGGCTTATGCCCAGTTTGCCTGGCTGCTGGGGCTGGGGCATTCCCGCCAGGTCATGCTGCTGCAAGTGCTGATGAATGTCCTGAATGCGGCGCTGGCCATCAGCTTTGTATCCGGGCTGGGCTGGGGCGTGTCCGGTGCCGGCTGGGCGACCGCCATCAGTGAAGCCGCCGCCAGCCTGCTGGCGGGGTGGGTGATGCTGCGGCAGGTGCCGTGGCCGCAGTGGCGTGCCGCCTGGCACCGCCTGGGGGGCATGGCGCCGTGGCGGCAGCTGTTTGCTGCCAACCTGGACATCATGGTGCGGACCTTGCTGCTGACGGTGTCATTTGCCCTGATGACGCGCAGCGGGGCGCAGCTGGGGACGCTGACGCTGGCGGCCAATCAGCTGTTGCTGCAGGCGTTCATGGTCTGCGTCAGCCTGCTGGACGGATTTGCCGTGGCGGCGGAAGTGTATGGCGCGCGGGCCATTGGTGCCGGCTCGCGGGCAGCGCTGATGCTGGTGGTACGGCGTTGCGGCTGGCTGTCGCTGGGCTGGAGCAGCCTGCTGGCACTGGCCATGGCGCTGCTGGGCTTGTTTTACCTGCCGCTGATGACGCCGGATGTGCAGCTGCAGCGCATGGCGGCGACCTTCTGGCCCTGGCTGGTGGTGTTGCCGCCGGTGTGCATCTGGGCTTTTTTCTGGGATGGCGTGTTCATGGGGGCGATGCGCACACGGGTCTTGCGCAATGGCATGCTGCTGAGCTTTGCCGCCTATGTGCCAGCCTTGTGGCTGCTGCAGCACGCGCTGGGCAATCATGGCATCTGGGCGGCCCTGCTGGTGTTGATGGCCATGCGCGGCCTGTTGCTGACCCTGGCCTGGCCGGCACTGCGCGATGGTGTGGGCCAGCCGGGCTGACCGGCCTGTCTGTCAATCGCCAGCATGGTGATGGCGGCGCGGCCAGTACAGGCGGTAGCCGGCTGGCGCGCTGCTGTGTGGCTGGTCGCGAACGGAGATCGCCTGCTGCGGGTCGGTGCTGTAGCAGGGCGAGCGCATGGCCTGGCGCATCTGCCAGTCCTGGCTGATGTCTTCGATGGCCAGCCGGATGCTGCCTTTGCCCAACCGCCGGTTGAGCTGGTCGATGGTGGCCATCAGCCCGGCGCGGCGCGGGTCTGGCGCAGGGGCGAACATATCCTGCTGCCCGATGGCCTTGTCACCGATTTCCATCAGCACCACTCCGGCCTTGTGATAGGACAGGCCAGGCCGGAACAGCTGGCGCAACCCCGCCTGTGCGGCCTGGTTCAGGCTGAGGGTGTCGTCGCTGGCCTGCAGCAGCGGAATGCAGGTATAGCCGTGATAGTGAGTGGCGCTGCCAAAGGCGTTGGTCTGGATGCTGACGCCTATCATCGCCGCCGTGCTGCCCTGGGCGCGCAGCTTTTCGGCCGCGCGGGCGGTGTGGTGGGCAATGCTGGCCGATAAGGGTGGCAGGCTGCTGACCTGGCGGCTGAAACTGCGGCTGGAAATGATGTGCTGCTTGCTGCTGGCCACATCTTCCAGCGCCAGGCAGGATACGCCGTTAAGCTCGGCCACGGTGCGTTCCAGCACCACGTTGAAATGGCGCTTGAGCTGGCGCGGATCGGCTCTTTGCAAGTCGAGTGCGCTGCGTATGCGTAGCTGGTGCAGCTTTTCCGCCAGCCGTCGCCCCACGCCCCATACCTCGCGCACATCCATGCTGGCCAGCAGGCGTTCGGCCTCGGCCGGTGTCAGCCCGCTCCAATCGAATACCCCTTGCCAGTGTGCCTGCTGCTTGGCCACGTGGTTGGCCAGCTTGGCCAGCGTCTTGCTGGGGCCGATCCCCACGCAACTGGGCAGGCCCAGCTTGTCCAGCAAGGTCTGGCGGATGTGCTGGCCATGTGCCTGGGGCGTGGCGATGCCGCTCAGGTCCAGAAAGCATTCATCGATGCTGTAGATGTCCTGGCGCGGAGCAAAGCGTGCCAGGATATTCATCATGCGGCGCGACATGTCGCCATACAGGGTGTAATTGCTGGAAAACACCGCCACCCGGTGCTTGCGACACAGGCCCCGCACCTGGTAGTAGGGCAGAAAGGCCGGAATGCCGATGGCCTTGGCCTCTGCCGAGCGCGCCACCACGCAGCCATCGTTATTCGACAGCACGATGATGGGCTTGCCGATCAGGTCTGGCCGGAACACCCGCTCACAGCTGGTATAGAAGCTGTTGCCATCCACCAGGGCGAAGAGGCTCATCAGTAGCGCCGGATGCAGCCGCACACCACGCCCCAGATCAGCAACTCCTGCTCGCTCTGGGGCACCAGTACCGGGTAAGCCGGGTTTTCCGGCAGCAAAGCCAGCCGGCCATGGCGACGGTGCAGGCGCTTGACGGTGAAGTCGCCATCCACCACGGCCACCACGATATCGCCATGCAGCGCCGGGCGGCCCTTGTCGACGATCAGCAGGTCGCCCTCCAGGATGCCGGCCCCGCTCATCGAATCGCCCTGCACCCGCACCACAAAGCAGGCGTCAGGGTCGCTCATCAGGTAGCCATTGAGGTCGATGCTGCTGTCCAGATAGTCGTCGGCTGGCGAGGGGAAGCCGGCGCGGATGCCCATGCCGGCCAGCGGCAGGCTGCAGGGCGGGGTGGTCGTGATGCGGCCGCACAAGGTGATGTCGTCAGGCATGGCGGATTATTTTGAAAATGTACATAATCAAAATATAGCAGATGCACACAAGGCGCGGCCGGTTTTTTTCATGCAATGGCGCGCGGAAACGACAAAAAAGCCCGCGCAAGCGGGCTGGGTGTGGCCAGGATTTTGCAGGAATCTCAGGCCGTGGTGTTGATGGTATTGCCGATGGTGGCAGAAACCGGACGGTTTTTGCTTTCCGCCACACCTGGCTTGCTGCCGTCATTGTCACCGTCGCTATCACGGCCGCGCTGGGCCAGTGGCTGGCTGACGGAGCGCAAGAGCTGAGCAGGCGCAGTACTAGCGATATTGCCGATACCCGATACCATGATTGATCTCCAGAAGGGGCTTATTCCCCGCGCGGATTATTACCGGGCTTGGCTTAAGCCAGACTTAAGCCTGCCGCTTCAGGCCTGCTGGGTGGTGGTGAGGATGGCCAGCAGGGTGGATGTGGTGGTGGGGCTGAAAGGCTGTCTGGCCCGAGTGCCAAGCAGCTCGCACAGCTGGTTGAAAACGCTGCGCGCCGGCTGGCTCAGCGCTTGCAGATCATCGAGCTTGAGCTGGCTGCCCTGGTGGCTGGAGCCCAGCAGCAGTGCCAGCTCGGCCAGAATGGCCCGTTCTGCGGCAGAATCGAGATCCCGTATCAGCTGGATAATATCGGCTTCCGTCATGGCTTGTGGTGTGTTGATTTGTCATTGGCATTATTTTAATCCTGCCGGTGGCGGCTGAATGGCCTGCGTGCAGCTGGCATGATCATGATCAACAAATTGAAACGTGCGTTGGTTTTGTCGCCGCACCCGCCATGGAGTGTCACGATCCGGCCGCCGGCTGCGGGCTATAATCCAGCCTGGTGTGCCAGCTGGCATCACGGAAACGACAGGAAGGATGAGCATGCTGCATGCAGACGAAGCCGCGGCCCTGCAGGCTTCGATAGAGCGAGTCGGCGCGCGGGTGACGGCAGCGCTGCAAGACAACCCCGGCGTTGACTATGCGGTGGCATTTGTCGGCAATCTGCATCGCGGCATCGATCAAACCATGGCGCAGGCAGCCTTGCGTGGCGAGCCGGTGGCCTGCCGGGCCGGCTGCGCCAGCTGCTGCAGCCTGCGGGTGGAAGTGGCGCCGGCCGAAGCCCTGCTGATTGCCCGGCAACTACGCAGCGGCCCGGCAGAGCGGCTCGCGCAGCTGCGGCAAGCCCTGCAACGGCAACAATCCTTGCTGGCGCAAGAGGGTGCCATGCGGCCGCCCTGCGCGTTCTTGCAGGATGCGCTGTGCAGCATTTATCCATGGCGGCCAGCCAGCTGCCGCAAGGCGCATTCCTTTTCTGCCAAGGCCTGCCAGAGCGGGGCGGCACAACTGCCGCAGGACCTGGCCATTACCCTGGCAGCAGAAGCCTTGCAGCGCGGCACGGCACTGGGCTATCGCCAGCGCGGGCTGGATGGCGCGGTACAGGAATTGAGCGCTGCCGTATTACAGGCGCTGGCAGACGACACGGCGGCAAGCCGCTGGTACGCCGCGGCGGACAACAGCACAGCCGCTCAGGGCTGACCCGGACGCTGCAACAGCAGCAGTCGGGCGGCCAGACCGAGAAACACCAGGGTCAGCGCCCGCCCTTGCCACAGCGCAAAGCGCGGCTGTGTCTGCAAATAGCGCCCCAATGCCCCGCTGAACTGTGCCAGCAAGGCATTGAAAGCCAGCCCGGTCACCGCCAGCACCAGCCCCAGCAGCAAAACCTGCTGGGCAACATGGCCGTGGGCGATATTGACGAACTGCGGCAGGAATACCATGAAAAACAGCAGCGCCTTGGGGTTGAGCAGGCTGTTCAGCATCGCCATGCGTACCACCTGGCGGTGACTGCGGCGCTCACCGCCCAGCAGGGCCAGCATGCCGCCGGCCCGCCAGGATTTCCACGCCAGCCAGAGCAGATACGCCGCCCCGCCCAGTCGCAGCAGGTCGAACATCGGCGGCCAGCCTGCCAGCATGGCGGTAATGCCGCTGGCGGTCAGAATGGTGAACACCATGTCCGCCACGGCAATGCCCAGCGCCGCCGCCAGCCCGCCGGAGCGGCCCATGGTGGTGGAATACGACAGCACAAACGCCATATTCGGCCCCGGCGACAAAAACAGCAGCAGCACGGTTGCCATGAACAGCAACAGGGTTGAGGCAGAAATCATGATCTGTCCTTGGAGTGTGTCGTGGCGGGCAAGAGGCCGTTGTCTGGCCTGTCCTGCGTGTTCAGCATTACAAAATGCGGATGATGTTCTTGATCAGCCGGGTCTGCCCTGCGCTGGCCGGCTTGTTTTCCTGGCGGTGCCCGGCCAGCATGGCCAGCGCCAGCAGCAGGGCAAGCAGGAGTATGGTTTTGGATTGGGACATGGCAGCCGCCGCAGGAATAATATTTGAGCGGCTATTTTAGGCCGGTCGGCGCTGGCCGGATAGCGTGCGCGTCAATGAAAGGGAGAAAATCATGATGGGAACGGCCAGCTGGTTGTTCTGGGCCTTGTTGTCGGCGGTATTTGCCGCACTGACCGCGATTTTTGCCAAGATAGGCATCCGCGGCGTGGATTCCGACCTGGCCACGCTGATTCGCACCGCCATCATCAGCGTGGTGCTGTCGCTATTTGTCTGGCTTGGCGGCAAATGGAGCAACCCCCTGCAGCTATCCGGCAAGACCTGGCTGTTTCTCGGCCTGTCCGGCATCGCCACCGGCCTGTCCTGGGCCTGCTATTTCCGTGCCCTGCAAATGGGAGAAGCATCGAAAGTGGCCCCGGTCGACAAGCTGAGCCTGGTGCTGGTGGCCGTGTTTGCCGTGATCTTTCTTGGCGAGCGCCCGGCCCCGCGCGAATGGCTGGGCATTGCCATGGTGGCTGGCGGGGTAGTGGTGCTGGCCCTCAAGCGCTAAGCGCCGCCGCCTCAGGCCCGGCTGCGGGTACGCCTGCTGCGTGGCCGGCATCGACAGACCTTGCCCCACGGCGCATTGTGTTAGCCGCGCCAACCCCCACCCATTGCCCGGCCTGCTGCCGAATGATTTCGCCGCGGCAGCCAGACTAGTCGCCACGGGCGTTTCACTGTATACTTGTCAGTCTTATCTGGGGGCGACCTGGTTTCGACGGGGGTTGCGAAGCGGATGAGGGCATACCGGGATTTCAGTCACCCCGTAAAAAGCTGAATTTTTTTAGTCGCAAACGACGAAACTTACGCTCTAGCAGCCTAACGGCCGGCTAGACACTACAACGGTTCGCAGATGGGCCGGGGGCGTCAAAACCCTGTAGTGTCACTCTACATCTGCTAGTGCTGTGCCGGGTTACTTGGCACTGTGCGAAACTCAAGGTAACTCGCCAAAGCCCAGCCTGTCCGTCGGCGTGGTGGAGGTTAAATCCAAATGACACGACTAAGTATGTAGATCTCACCGTAGAGGACTTTCGGACGCGGGTTCGATTCCCGCCGCCTCCACCAAATTCACATGTCACCAAAAGACATGTAACGACAAAACCCCGATAGCTTAAGGCTTTCGGGGTTTTTTCTTGGTCACGCTCAGTCGGGAGCGGTCTCGCAGTGGCACACAAGAGGCGCAAGGATCAAATGCAAATAACCCGCTCGTATGCACTGCTGTTCATCGTGCTGAATACGCTGCTCGCTGCATGGCTTTTCAGCCCTTGCGTCCCATTCATCCGGTCACTGAGAGGGACTCCGGTTGCGGTGTTTGCCATCAGCTTCGCACTCGTCCTGGTGTCCTTGCTGATTATCATCGGGCGGGTGGCAGTCGATGACATAAAGAAAAGGAAGACCATCCCGATGCAGCTTTTCCTGTTCGGGTGTGGTTCGCTGGTTTTATTCAAGGTAGTTGCGAGTCTGGTGGCCAACTCTTGCGTCCATTGAGGGTGTACTCGAAGTGGCTCGAAACTGCGGTTGCAACAGATAGGCCGGGACTGGCCCTCTGATACCCGCAAGTCCAGCCGCCGGGGGCTTGCTGCAGCAGATAAAGAAAAGCCGCATCATGCGGCTTTTCTGTTGAGTGGGAGGCATCTTATTGACGGGTGAATTCAGCATCCAGGCCGCCGCCTTGCAATCCGGGCAGGTGAATGGGATAGACATTGCCATTTACCACGGCCTGGCCCATGCGCGGTTTTCCGCTGCTAACGGCTTGCAATCCGTTTTGTCCCGCCATGGTGACACGTATTTGCTGCTGGGCCACCCTGGGATTGAGCATTGGCCAGTGCCGGCCTGCATCGATGATTTCATTCATGCGCTGTCTTTCTGTGTGACGGGTAATAAAACTCAAATATCCAGATCTGCAACAAACTGCACCGCCTTGTCACCCAGCTTGTCGATAACGCTCTGTCTGACTTTGCTGTAAATATCGTTATCCAGCGTCATGGTATTGGTGGATTTGTATAAAGTCATGCTGGAAGTGGAATAGGTAAACCAGAGAAAGCCGGTGGTGGTTTCGGTGGTATTGAAATAGAAGGAGGCGTTTTTCATCACTACCGAGCCATTCGACAAACTGCAGGGGGCGATCTGGAAGTTGCCTGCGCTTACACTGCTGCTGGCGCTATTCCATAACAGCAGGCCGTGGCTGTTTTTATCCAGCGCACCCAGAGCGTCGATAGTGGCTTGGGATACAGCGGCCTCGTCGTCTGATGCAATGGCCTTCAGTATTTCAAGCACAGCCTTGTTCATGGCAAATGAATCGCCAGAGGCATTGTATTTTTCAAACTGGAAAGCCTGAATCACCCAGCCCAATGGCTCCAGAACACTTTGATAAAATGCATACCACTGCTCGGTTTGTGCCTCTCTGTCATATTTTTTATTCGCCGCCAGCTGTGCCAGCAATGTGGAATTCAATACGTCTGATTTGTTCTGGCTATCCAGGCCAGCCACAAAGGAAACCAGGCTGCCATCCACCACATAGCCGCCTTTGCTGTCATCGGGTGGCGGTGTGGGGCTGTCTTTTAATAAACCGGCCGGCAAGGCCAGATTGCTGCTGGGTAATTGCAGGCTATTGATAAAGTCGAGACGTTCTGAAATGCCAGGCATGATGATTTCCTTCGGTTAACTGAGAAAAGGCCGAACGCTATTTATCGTGCGGCTTGCTGAGACTAGTTTTGTCCGAAGGGTGCGGCAACATGTTTTATACTTAGCAAATATACTTATGCTGTATTTGCCGCA
This sequence comes from Aquitalea sp. ASV15, assembly GCF_016429115.1. Taxonomy (NCBI): domain Bacteria; kingdom Pseudomonadati; phylum Pseudomonadota; class Betaproteobacteria; order Neisseriales; family Chromobacteriaceae; genus Aquitalea; species Aquitalea sp. ASV15. Next base: position 101,064 of record NZ_JAELTZ010000001.1, read on the forward strand.
GTAAATGGCGGGTGCCGGTATTTAGTAGGGTTTTGCTTCGGCAATTCTATGCAGGGTGCAATGGCGATCCCGGTGGTTTGCTGAATGCAAATACTAGCTGTCAGCCTGCTGTTTTTTTATAAATACCCTATTGAAAATAAAACCAGATCATCAGGGCCGCCGGCTGAGTCGTCATGGCCAGCTGGCCAGTGTCGGTGTGGCAAACAAGCGCGCAGCGGCTGTGGTGTGTTGCTGACAGAAGCGGGGCGGCAGGCAGTAGCGCCAGCGTATTGATGATCTGGCCATTGCCAGCCACGCGCGCAGCTGCTGCCAGCCATTGCCCCGGCGCAGGTGATACGGCTGAGCGCCTGGTGTGCGTCTTGGCCGTGCGCTGCCTGTTCTGGCTGGTGCGGGACCATGGCTGGCAAGGCGCACTGCGGGCATGCTGTTTGCCGGCGGCGGCCAGACCTTTGCCGGCCCGTCCCGGCCGGCGCTGGCTGGCGTGACGGCAGGGTGGATTAGCACTAGAATAACTATTCATTTATCTATTCAGTTAATTATTCATACCATGTCACGCCATGCCGATTCCATCCGCCAGCAGCTGGCCGCCGGGCTGCGCAGTGCGCGGCAACTTGTTGAAAATACAGGGCTAAGCCAGCCGACCGTGTCGCGTGCGCTGGCGGCGCTGGGGGATGAGGTGCTAAGGCTGGGCGCCGGGCCAGCTATTCACTATGCGCTGCGCGACACCACGCGCAGCCCGCTGGCGGTACCGGTATACCGCGTGAGCGACAGTGGACAACTCCGCGAACTGGGCCGCCTGCTCGCGGTGCGGCCGGAAGGCTTTGTCATGCAGCAGGCGGATGGCCAGAGCCTGCATAGCGCCGGGCTGCCGTGGTGGCTGTACGATATGCGGCCACAAGGCTATCTGGGGCGGGCCTATGCCAGCGCCCATGCCGCCAGCCTTGGCCTGCCGGCCAATCCGGAGTACTGGAACGATGCCGACGTGCTGCGCGCCCTGCAGGCGCACGGCCACGACATCATCGGCAATCTGCTGATCGGCGAGCAGGCCCGTAGCCACTTTCTGTCCATGCCCACGCCGCAGCCCGTGGTGCGGGCGCAGCATTATCCGGCGCTGGCACGGGCCGCCAGTGCCGGCGAGCTGCCCGGTTCGTCTGCCGGGGGCGAGCAGCCCAAATTCTGTACCTACAGCGAACACGGCCATGTGCTGGTGAAGTTTTCCGCGGCCGATGACAACCCGGTCAGCCAGCGCTGGCGCGATCTGCTGCTGGCCGAGCACCTGGCGCTGGCCGTGCTGGGCGTGGCCACCGCAGTATTCGATTTTGCCGGCCAGCGTTTTCTGGAAGTACCGCGCTTCGACCGCATTGGCGCGCTGGGCCGGGTAGGGGTGTTTTCGCTACGGGCGCTGGATGCCGAATTTGTCGGCGCCGCTCATGCACCATGGCCGGTGGTGGTGCAGCGGCTGGTGACGGCCGGCCATGTCACGCCGCAGTCACACGCCGCTGCCGCCTTGCTGTGGGCCTATGGCACGCTGATCGGCAATAGCGACATGCATGCCGGCAACCTGTCCTTTATCAGCCTGCATGGCCGTCCCTACCAGTTGGCCCCGGCCTACGACATGCTGCCCATGGCCTTTGCCCCGCGCAGTGGTGGCGCACTGGCCGACACCTTGCCCGAGGCCAATCTGCGCGCCGAAGTACCCGCCGACATCTGGCGGCAAGCCTTGACCTTGGCGCAGGATTTCCACGCCCGCCTGTGCGTGCATGACGGTTTCTCCGCCCGTTTTGCCCCCTGCATTGCTGCGCTGGGGCAGCATATCGCGGCGGCGGCGGCGCAGATCGCCCGGCTGGGATAAGTCGCGCCAGCACGGCCGGCCGGGCGGGGCGTGGTGCTGGCGGCCATACGCCAACACCTTGCTGCCGCCTTGCGTCGCCAGGCACCCGTCCTTGCCCTGGCGGCATCGGCCAGCCTTGCCCCAGCGGCCTTATCCTGTCTTGTCCACCACGGCTATTTTGCCGCCTCCGTCCGCCACGCCTGTTTCTCCATGCGCTTTGCCAACTGCTGATGGCAGGCGGCAGCCAGCTGCAGCAGCTCGGTATTATTGCTGGTCAGCCCCTCTGGCCCGGCAATGCGCTGGGTCAATGCCTGCAAGTTTGTGACCTGGCTATCCAGCGCGCAGAGCCGGCCATGGGCGTGGCGGCGCGGGTGATCCGGGGTGTAATCCAGTGTCAGCAACCAGTGTGAATGCCGCCAGCCTCTGCCATATTGCAAAACTGCTTGCAGCACGGCATGGCTGATTTGCTGACCGGCCTCTGCCGCCATGGCCAGCGCCTGTTCCCAGCGCGGCGCGTCGGCTGGCAATTGCTGCAAGGCTGGTAGCAGCTGCCGATTCAGCCAGTCGCGCAGTCTGCGTGTGGCGGGCTGCCGGCATTGGCGCAGGGCGTGTTGCAGGGCTGGTTCCGGCCAATATGGTTGCTGGCTGTCGTGTTGTGGATGCTGGCAGCAGGGGTGTTGTTGGAGGAGGTGTTGCAGGCGTTGGCGTTGGCGTGGGCCGAGCAGGGCGAGGATGTCGTCGGCGCGCAGGCAGCAGGCGTGGGGGTGAGTGTGCAGGCGGATGGGTTTGCCGAGGTAGTAGAGGGTAAGGGGAGGAGGGTGCAGCTTGGCTTCAGTCATGGCGATGTCCTTCACGCGCAATAGACGCAAGTTAATAGGTCACTTACTTGGTTTTTTGCTGGTGATGGGTCGCCAAACCCGATGCGTTATCCAACGCAAGTTTTGGAGGCTAACGGTCAATATCCATTGCGGCAATAGATGGTTGAGCAGATTGAGTGGGTCAAAAGTTCAGTCTGAAGCGGGAATCCGCTGTGCGGATGATGTTCTGTGTTGCCGCTTCCGCGCGGCAGACGGGAAAGAGGGCTTGAGTGGCCAAGCCCTCCTTCACCTCCAAGGCCACCCCACAAGCATGGCCTGCGGCTGCCCGACAGGGCCCGACCGGTGCGAGGCGCGCCTGAACTCGCGATTTACTAACGTCAAATCGCTCAAACAAAGCAGGCGCTTAAGACCTCGCCCCGGCCACCCGTCGGCATGCTTGACGGGGCCCATGGGTGGCGTCGGTGCGGTGGTTTCCGATGATTTTTTGCGACGTACATTTCTGCGTAAATAACTTCCTATACGCCGCTACCGCGAGAACGATGGGTAAAGAGGAATTGTCTGGCCAGTAACTTATAATCTTATTATCTGCTATTGCATGTCCATATATTTTTTAGGAATGCGCGTAATTCCGTTTTGATGTTTTAAATTTTCGTCAAGTGAGCATACTTTTACAGACTTTGATTGTGGAATTGAAACGTACCATGCGTCACTATTTGCGTACCAATAGCACAATGCCACAGTATTATTTTCTTCGATTGCTGAGATATTTTTCAGGTAGTTTTTGTCTTTGAATAAAATTGGATCAATTTGAAATTTCTTGGTAATTCCACCTCCGTTGCCGTTTGCGATGAGCGAGACCGCACCGAGCCGCTCGCCTTGCAGTATAAGAGCAAGGCATACCACGCAAATAAACGTAAACAAAGAGATGCTCATCACCCCGTTCGTATTTTTCCTGGCATCGTAGAATACAATGACTGCCATTAGTGACATTGCAGCCTGGATGCAGCAAATAAAAATTACCCAGTCAGTATCGTTATTTATTTTTAGATCGTAAATATTTCTAATTGCGAGTGCATTGGTTATTACAAAATAAAAAGATGCAAAATTTAATACCATTGCCAAGAATAGGGCTGTGCTTGCATTTTTATTTTTTTCATCTCCGCTGAAATAAAAATGAATAAGTGCAAGTGCTGTTGTTGCAGCAAAAACAGAGAGTTGGGTTATGAAAAAATTCTCTGCATTGCTGGCTAGTGCATGAATTGTAGCGCCAAGAATAATCGTAGAAGGCAGTATGTGATACCAAATGATAAATAATTTATTTTTTTCTTGGGAAATAAAAGATCTTACTTCTTTGTCTGATAGCATCTGATGTGGTACTAAGATGCCAACACCTAGAAGTCCTGCGCCTAAAAGGGCGATTGTTCCTAATACTCCAGAGGATTCGCCGGTTATATTAATTGGAATTCCAGTTGCCATTCCAAATTTCATCAACAGCCAAGTGCCGATTGTAGTTAGCGTTATCCCTATAATTAGTAGCGACTGAAATATTATTTGTATTCTTTTTGCCTTGATGTCAATTCTATCTTTTAGTGATAGCGAATTGAATTCCTCTATTTCGGTTATTTTGCTATTTTCCACGGACTGCACGATATTTGGACTCTTTTAAGTAATAAATTTTAGAAAGATATTTTCAAGATGAGCTTTATTAGAACCTTTACGGACAATGACCGCTCCCGTCAGTGCGAGCCGACCCAGTCGTGCCGCTCAGGGTCTTAAGCGGTCGGCTGTCCGCAGCGGCGCGACGGTAGCGCGCCGCAAGTTCCGGCCGCGCCCTGGGCGGGATGGCTGGGGCGGGGTTTCGACGCGCTGCGGGTCGCCTTTTCTTTGGGTACTTTCTTTTGGCGAAGCAAAAGCAAAGTACCTCGCCGGCGGGGCGAGACCCGCGAAGTTGATTTTGGTTTTTATGTTTACGGTGATAACCCCGTTTGGGCATCCGCTTACACGGATAATGATTTACATGCCGTTTCCGCACGGCGGACGGGAAGGAGGGCTTGTGCGGCTAAGCCCTCCTTCACCTCCAAGGCCACCCCCTGAACTCGCGATTTGCTAACGTCAAATCGCTCAAGCAAAGCAGGCGCTTAACACCTCGCCTTCGCTAATGATGTTTTATTGAATAAATCTTTTCATAAGAGCCATGTGTTCGCTTGGCTTAAGTTCACGTAAGCTTGCTCCTTCTCTAATGTAGTATTTTTCGTCATACAGGCTAGGTGAATCGCCCCGGCTTCTCTAGACACTCTTGAGCCGTTGGAAATATTGCTTTTCAAACTCTACCGGCGATAGCCCGTTTGCGGAACCATGCCGGCGTTTCGGGTTGTAGAACATCTCGATGTAATCGAAGATGTCACGACGGGCATCCTCCCTGTCGTGATAGGTTTTGCGCTTGATACGCTCACGCTTCAGCAACTGGAAGAAACTCTCCGCAACAGCATTGTCGTGGCAGTTCCCGCGCCGACTCATGCTGGGTACCAAACGATGGGCCTTCAAAAAATCCTGCCAGTCGTAACTACTGAACTGACTTCCCTGGTCCGAATGCACCAGCACTTCCTGCTTGGGCTGACGTCGCCATACCGCCATCAACAGGGCATTCAGCACCAGCTCTCTATCGATACGTGACTGCATCGACCAACCAATCACCTGCCGTGAGAACAGGTCCAGCACCACCGCCAGGTACAACCACCCCTCATGCGTGCGGATATAAGTGATGTCGGTCACCCAAGCTTTATTCGGTTCATTCACGGTGAACTGGCGTTGCAGGTGGTTAGGTGCCACCACTGCCGGGCGGCCACTGTAATGCCCAGGACGTCGATGGTAGCCAGTCTGCGAACGTAAGCCCTCCTGCTTCATCAGCCGTGCCACGCGATGTTTGCCGCAGCGCTCCCCCTGAGCCTGCAAGTCGTCATGCACCTTGCGATAGCCATAGACACCGCCACTTTCGAGCCAAGCCTGCTTGATATGCCCCAGCAAACGCTGGTCTTCTCGCGCTCGCGGTGAGTACGGTGACGCTTTCCCGGCGTAGTAGCCACTGGGATGCACCGACATAACACAACACAGACGTCGAATAGGGAACTGCTGCGCATGGGCCCGGATGAAGGCATACCTTACCCGGACTCCTTGGCAAAGTATGCGGCGGCCTTTTTTAGGATGTCGCGCTCCTCGGTGACCCGTTTGAGCTCTGCCTTGAGACGTCGGATTTCGGCTTGCTGGTCTGCAGGTTCGGCCGGTTGGATGCGCCTGGGGTCGTAGCGTTTCAGCCATTGATACAGGCTGTGGGCAGAGACGCCGAGGCGGCTGGCGACTTCGGCCACAGGGTAACCACGCTCGGTTACCTGTTTGACCGCTTCAATCTTGAACTCTTCGGGGAAACGCGGCTTGCTCATGACACCTCCTTGTGGGGCCTAGTGTGAGGCTCTTGAGGTGCCTAGGAAAGGAGGGGCGATTCACCCTATACAAAGCTACCTGAACGTAGAAATTCTCACAAGTAGCTGATATTGTTAGATTTTTGTCGTTATAACTTTTGAACATTGGTTGCAAAAGTCGCGATATGTTGCCCATTAAATTACACAAGGAAGAACGTGCTAGTTATGTGTAATCGAACAAATGTCAATTGGCAGAGTTGGACAAAATTGGCTAATATAGGCCAGTCTATGATGTGGATATGTCAAATGCACTCGTCTAGTGGCGATATTCTTACGATGGATGAAGTGGCAGAATATCTGAAAGTTAGCAAGCGAACTGTCTACCGTTTAGCCCAGAGCGGAGAACTTCCAGCCTTCAAACTTGGTGGGATATGGCGTTTTCGTCGGTCTGATCTAGAACGATGGATTGCCGAAAGTGTAAACAAGAAACCAAGTACAACAAATTAGCAGTGAAGGAAGTACAATCAATGCCTATCAGCCGTTCGTGACGCCACACCAACGTTTCTACCACACATGATTGGTAAACCAACACGCAACTCAGGAGTTGTCGTCTGTCTCATATTATTTGTGCGATCCATATGGCTTGTTTCGATTGAACGAAAATTAGGGGATCATGCTCAGCTGCCGATATTAATTCCAGCACTGGATTTTATTAATTTCCCAGCTGATTCGATTATTTTCTATTTATTCAGAATCGGATTTAGAAATGGAATTTTCATGATCTTAGTTAAAAGATGTTTGCTAGGAAATAGCTACTTGGCAAGGATAATTCCTCATTCCCGATGAGCGACTTAAAATATCTAATATCTGCTGAAATTTGGCCATTTAGCTCAACTAGGGGGCTGTCCAGACTGCGAAGTTTGTTGGCATGATCTGCACTCATGAACGGGAAAAAGTTTAAGGTGATGATGGTTTTTGTAGAACGTTGGCGAGATATGCTGACTATATATTCGATGACACCTGGGATTGATATGGTGAAGTGCCGGTTGCGCATGCACCGCGCGCTGCGGTAAAGGAAAAGGCAATGGAATTGTTGAGTAACAGTGAAAAAACTAGACAACTTATCCGTGAGCAATACGAAGCGGACGACCGTCCATGGGTTGTCGCATACTCTGGTGGCAAAGACTCTACCCTTGTTCTTCAGCTCGTTATGGAACTCCTGCTAGAACTTGGGCCAAAAGCTCGAAAACCAGTCTATGTACTGTCCAGCGATACACGAGTTGAAGCTCCAAACGTTTCTGAGTATGTTGTGGAGGCAATGAGTCGGATTGAAAATTCAGCGCGCGCGCGAAATTTAAATTTACATACACAACTCGTCTTCCCTGATATTGACGAGGGCTTTTGGGCAAAGATGATTGGAAAAGGCTATCCTCCGCCAAGCAGATGGTTCCGTTGGTGTACCAGCAATATGAAAATCAAGCCCTCTCGTCGAGCCATTGAAGGTATTGTCGCAGCTAAAGGCAGTGTCATCTTGTTGCTTGGATCAAGAACGGATGAAAGTGCGAATCGTGCACAGTCAATTCAGTCTTTTGCGAACAATGAGAGGCGTTTGAATCCTCACCATGAGATTCCAGACGCAATGGTATTCAAGCCAATTGTGGAATGGACAACGGATGAAGTGTGGGAATACCTTGCATCTAATTCGCCAGCATGGGGCGGAAGTCATGACAAAATTATTCAGCTATATCGCCAAGCAAATGGAGGGGAGTGTCCGATCGTCCTTGATCTGGATACCCCGTCATGTGGCGGAAGCAGGTTTGGATGCTGGACTTGTACGGTCGTTAAACAGGACAAGTCGATGGAAGGCTTTATTGCAACAGGTGAAGAGTGGATGAGGCCACTTAACTCTTTCCGTAAAGTTTTAATTGAATATCGGGATAAAGCTGGGATGCGAAGCTCAGTAAAAAGGGATGGCACGCAAGGGCAAGGGCCGTTCACCCCTGAGGCGCGGAAAAAAATTTTACGAGAGCTTCTTCAAACTGAGAGGGAAGTTGGTTGGACACTGATTCATGACGATGAATTAGCGCATGTTCAAAAAATTTGGAACGTTGAATTTGATTACACTAATTCAGAAGCCATAAGCATCGCAAGAGAATTCGGAAGGAGCATCTCGATGCCGAACTTTAATGCCGATGATGAGAGGGAGGATTTTCTCGAAAAGGCGGCACTTGAAGCAGATGTGCCGTATGAACTGTTGCAAGCAATTCTGGGACTTACGAAAAATAAGTGGCCCTCTCTTGAGGTACACGGAGCAAAAACTGGCCTAGAACGCGACATTGAGAAGGCTTTGCTTTTAGCCGCTAAACAAGTGGAACAGGCTGCGCCATGAGATTTTTACGTATTCAAATCAAGAATCTTTTTTCTTATCGCGATGGTAGATTCGAATTTCCTGAGGAATCAGATTCTTCGAGGAATGTAATACTCATACATGGACGAAACGGATTCGGTAAAACGAGTTTTATTAATGCTCTCAAGCTCTTCTTTCTAGGGTATGCCGATAGCGAAATTCGCGTCGTTGCACGTGGGCGCCAGTATTCTGCTCGTGACTACATGTTGGGCGGCGGGCCCGAATGGGAAGGAGCATTTAATCGTCGTGCTTTAGCTGACAAGGAAAAGGTTTGTAGTGTTTCCGTTACATGGCGAGAACCGCAAGGAACTGTTGTCGGAACACGCTCATGGACTATCAGCGGGCCGGGCACTATCACAGAGAAGTTAGAGATTGAACCGGATTTTCAAGTCGATGATGATACTTTAGATGACCCGGAGCAGCGACAGGAGTTTCTTGAGAAACGGCTGCCAAGGGCATTGGTCCCATTTTTTATCTACGATGCGGAACAAGTCCAGCGCATAGCAGAAAGTAATTCCGAAGCAGGAATTGAGCAAATCGAACGGCTCCTAGATATTACTGCTATTAATACTGCGGATTCATATCTTTCTAAGGTGCTTCAAAAGCTTCGGCGCGAAAGCAATGCGAGGGGGGAACAGTACAACCTTGAGTCGCTTCGTGGCCAATATGAAGTGGCACTTGCCAACCGGGGTAAGATAGAAAATGACATTGAAATCGCCGAAAATGATGATGCCGACTACAGGAGAAGAATAACCGAGCTCACTCGGCGCTTGGCTAGTTCCAAGGCTGCAGCGAATGAGCAAACGGAAGGGGTCATTAAAGGAAAGATGTCCGACAAACAAGGAAGTCTAGAAGAACTATCATCATCGTTTCTAGAGAGTTTTCCTGAAATAGCACCGCTTGTAAGTCACCCCCACCTGGTTAGCAAAGCAGTTGAAAAACTGAAGCAAGTCTCGCAAGGTAAGGGACAATTTGTAGAGGAACTTCGCGTTGTGCTTGGAAGACTACCGAGCAGACTTTTCGATGAGCCTCAATTCCCTCGACCAGTCCTGACGGAAGCGCAAACGCGATTTTTTAAGCAAAAGGCAGAGTTGCTTATCGAGTCGGAAATTGAACTGGCTACCGTTCCAGATAGTGAAGATAACTGGAGTGTAAGTATTGATCGTGCGCGTCGTGTCGAGGACCAGCTTCGTGGGTTTATTGCGTCTTCCTCGCTGCGGGAAAGCTTCGCCTCTCAATTGCGTGAGATTAGCAAGTTAATGCGCGACGAACTTGCTCTTGAGGCTCAGCTAAAAGATCTTAGCAATTTGCCTGAAAGTGACAGGCAAAAACAAAATGAACGTCGTAACGAGCTTCAACAATTAGAGGGAGCCTCACGTGAGTTGCGAGAAAGAATTGGTGCAATGCGTGATAGCTTGATACCGCTTTCTCGTTCGATTGAGAAGTTACGTTCCGAGGTAAACTACCAAGAGCGACGCGTTAGCGAGGCTACCCGAAATCAGGTCAGTGTGACGATTGCAGAGAAGGCGTTAGCTGGAGTCCGTTTATATAAAAGCGCACTCAAAGAGTCGCGGCGAAATGAGATTCAGGATGCTATGAATTTGCATCTAAAAACACTTTTGGATTCAAGTACCCAGATCCATGCGGTTCAGTTTGATGAAGACTTTAAGATGACCTATTTGAACAGTGAAAACGAAGTCATCGGTATGGCAAATATTTCTGCCGGCATGAAGCAGATTGCGGCTCAAGCATTTTTGTGGGCTTTGAAAGATGTTGCTCGCTCGACATCCCCCGTAGTTATAGATACACCCTTAGCTCGTATCGACGCGGGTCACCAGAAGTTGTTAATTACCAAGTTCTATCCTGCAGCTGCAGAGCAAGTGATCGTTCTGCCTACAGATTCTGAGCTGGATGTTCACAAATATGCCTTGCTGAAGCCGTTCATATCAGCGGAATTCAGGTTAAATAATCCCAATGGCGATTCTACAGATGTTGAATCTGATGTCAAAATGTATGACTTGGAGGCAATACAATGAGTCGAGTCTACATAAGTGAACAGGATGAGATCGTCGTAAAGCAAGTAATGAGAAAAGCACTACGTGGATCCGATCGTGAGCCAAAATGGAAGGCACTTCGCATTGCACTTTCATTGTCCCTAGCACGCCCAGATGCCCCTTCCGAAGAATATGACGATTACCGCCCAAAAGGCGGAGATTACTCTTGGGAACAAGTCTGTGGTCAGGGGCTAGACTCCGACTACACTGACGCATATCGCGCGATTCTGTCAGCTTTTCATGACACAGATCTGTTTACTGATGAGAAAGGTGAATTTGGTCGGCTATTGCAGCGACACATTCGTCGTGGTCTTTCGGAAATTCGTACTGGGTGGCGCGAAACTCATGATTTTTACGAATTTCTTTATCAAGAGCTCTTAAGCCGCACTCCAGTTCTAAGTAGTCCAGCGCCCGACATTGGTCAGAAGCTGTTAGCTGCACTCCAAGAAATTGGCGTAATGGCAGAAATTACTGAGCAGTCTGAGGGCGCGAGATTGTTGTCTTTCGACTTATTGCTCGGTGATGCAACACAATTCCGAGCACTTCAGCGGGCAGGCGAGGACCTGTCGCTAATCTTGGGTACAGGCCCAATAAGTTTCAGCCTTCCTGGTACTCCTCGCACAGTTACTATGTTGATTCCAAAGGTTAAGAGCGCCTGGAGATCGATAAGTTGGAGCGAGATAAAGGACTTTGTTCCCGATGCAGAAGAGGCACAATTGGGAATCTGCCTTGGCTTAGATCCAATAGGAGCTCCTGTTACTTTTGATCTTGCTCAGGCACCGCATCTACTAATCGCAGGGACTACGAACAGCGGGAAAAGTGTTGCACTTCATGCGATCATTTGCTCTTTGCTGCAAAATAACAATACAGATTCGCTAAATCTTTGCTTGATAGATCCTAAGCAGGTTGAATTCACGCCTTACAAAAAGCTGCCACATATTTTCGGCGATGGCGTAATTACTGAAATGGCTCTTGCGAAGCAAGCTCTTGAAGATATCGTGGATGAAATGGCCGCCAGAGAGTCGCAAATGGCGGGATTAGGTTTCAAGAACCTCATTGAGTGGAAAGAAAAGCGCACGGATTTCCCACCGTTCCTTGTCGTTTGTATCGAGGAGTTGGCCGACTTGATTATGCAACATCCTGAGGCCGAGGTGCCACTAGTGCGCATTGCACAAAAGGGGCGCGCAAGTGGAATACATTTAGTGTTGGCGACACAACGTCCCGACAGTGTTACTTTGAGCGGTTTGCTTCGAACAAACGTGGCAAGTCGCATTGCATTGACTGTGCAAAAGGCGACCGACTCTCGCATTATTCTCGATGACACAGGAGCAGAACTTTTGCTTGGCCAGGGAGATGCGCTGGTTCGGCTAGTCGGTGAACAGACGCGTCGTGTCCAATGTGCATTCCTTTCCTCGAAAGAAATTTCGGCAGAAGTTGCCCGCTATCGTCCATCAAGGAGTAAATAATGGATGACACTTTCATCTTGACGAGTTTCGCTCCGATTGTTCTCTCTCTTGAAAGGGTAGGTCCCTTCCAAGAGAGGCTTGAGCAATTCAATTTTCGAAACGCTGGTAGTGAACCCTGCAATTATTTCTTGCTTCTAAGTCGTAATGGACGAGGTAAGACTCACATACTAGAGTCGATGGCTGCGTTGATGGGGGTGCTCGGCCAATCTCCTGATCACTCACCTCAACCGTTTCAGTTTGAACCATTAGCCAAAGGGGACGGAAGGGCTCAGCTAGATTTTCTGATTTCTTACAGTAGCGAAGGTTTGCGACGCACAGAGGTCCTTTCAATTTTCGGTGGTTATGCTTCTGATGAACTGTGGCTGAATCATTGGTCAGAGGACAAGCTGCTTGATGCAGGTGCAACGGCTTGGCGTAGGATTGGCGTCATCAGGCGTGGCACGAGTGACTATAAATGGTCGGCATTAGACGATTGGACTCGTGAGTTCACTGCATGGATTGGCGACATGGTCGGAGAAAACATTGAAACATTCGCTGGTTCTTCGCTTACTGCTCCTACTCTTATATATTTCCCGGCCTATCGCGACATAGTAGCGCTGGCTGACGATGAGCATCGCGCAATTGAGCCTCCCAAGGATTGGAACTATCGCCCATTACATGTCTTCCGACAAGAAGGACGGCAATGGCGTGAGTCGCTTGATAATCTGTTGGTTTGGCTAATGTGGCTTGATGATGGGCGTTATCAGGCTGCATTGGAAATGGTAAACGACTACGTTTTTTCTGGCACTGATAAAGAATTGATTGGCATTCCTAATCGCAACGAATTGGTAGCGAAGATTGGATACCTAGATAAAAGTAAAACTCATAGATTGGACCAATTAAGTAGTGGTGAAAAGAGTCTGATGCAGATCTTTTTGCGTATGGGGGCCCATATGACGAGGAACACAATTTTAATGATTGACGAAGTGGATGCTCACTTGCATCCGCAATGGCGTTCAAAAATTGCTTTACTCCTAAAGGGGTTGCTTCAGGCAAAACCAGGCCTTTCTGTATTCCTAGCCAGTCATGCAGATGAGATTATTGAATCGCTGAATGTTGAAGTTGAAGAACCCGGTTTAGTAAAAGGCGGTGAGTTGCTATTGACACCTCAAGAGGAGCTGCAATCCGAGCGACGCATTGAGGATGCAAAGTTTGTTAGTGATAGTTTTATCCGTAGCGAGTAACCGATGGCGAACATAATCGGATTGTCGACGAGTCAAATTAAGAGTCGTTATCGAGATAAGGTTGAGGTGTATGTCGAAGGTAAAGATGATCTCGCAATCTATAAGAACTACTGGTTTTCACAACTAACCGATAAACTTAACTTTATCTGCGCGGAAGAAGGTGGTGCTGCTGTTCCTGGCTGCGTTGGGGTTGAACGAAATGTAATTACCCAACGCTTGGCTGGGATCGATGCCTATGGACTAATCGACCGAGATGCTGTTTCAGATTTCATTCATGCGAGTGAAACCAACGACATTTCCTATTTGGAAAAGAATTACCAGAAAAATCCATACATTTATTACACAGTGCGTTGGGAGCTTGAAAATTATTTGATTGACCCTGATGTCTGGGAGCAGGAGCGAGTAAACGCAAAAACTCAAGGACATAATCGCCGAGAGGCGATGGCAGTGTATGAAGAGATATTGGAACACTGTCAAATTCTTGTCGCGCATGCAGCTGCAAATGTTGTTAGACAGATATTTGGCCAGCCTAAAATTCCCGACGGATTTGGAAGTCAAGCGAAATCACGCGCTGCCTACGAGAAAGAGTTGTTTAGTACAATTATGTTGGACGCATCAGAAGAACAACAAATAGCTTACCGCGAATGGGTGAGCAGAATCGAAGCATTCGATTTTCCTGATGGTACACCTTCTGACAGAGTGCTCGCCATTTGCAGGCGGATCCATGGGAAGGCGCTTTTGTTGCGCTTCTTCAAGACTTATAACATTCAGGATGAGAAGCGTTTCAGTGTTGCATATCATTTGGCCGGAAAAGTTCCGAGGGAACTTTCAGACAAGCTACTATCATGGTTGGGCTAAGAAAGTAGACAAGCCCCTACCCGCCCAGGATGTTCACCATCGTAGGTATTCACATTTTGCACATAATAACCCACCCATTCGAGTCCGGCCTGAGTTCAACTCAGATTCAGTGCCCGATGACTGAAACATAGAAAGGCAAAAACAAGGCGATTGACTTTCGCCTCATTAACAGCACCATATAGCATGGCATATTACAATCCACCAAAAGCCCCGAAAAATACGGGGCTTTTGGTGGATGTAAACATGATCCCTTCCATAACGCCTGCTGAAAAATTTGCGTTGTTTCCGATGTTTAAACTTGCAATGTCATATGTCGTTTATTGCAGTCTAAAGCGTCGTTTTTGCAAACTTATCTGTCGTTCGACGCTAAAAGTAATCAATCCCAGCTCAACGCCCCGCCAGTCTGATACTCCGTCACGCGGGTCTCAAAGAAGTTCTTCTCCTTCTTCAAGTCAATCATCTCGCTCATCCACGGGAAGGGGTTGTTCACGCCCGGGAACAGCTGGTCCAGACCAATCTGCTGCATGCGACGGTTGGCGATAAAGCGCAGGTATTCCTTGAACATGCTGGCGTTCAGACCCAGCACGCCACGCGGCATGGTGTCTTCGGCATAGGCGTATTCCAGCTCCACCGCCTGCTTGAACAACTCGACGATTTCGGCCTTGAAGCTGTCGGTCCACAGCTGCGGGTTTTCCAGCTTGATGGTGTTGATCAGGTCGATGCCGAAATTGCAGTGGCTGGATTCGTCACGCAGGATGTACTGGTACTGCTCGGCGGCGCCGGTCATCTTGTTCTGACGGCCGAGGGCGAGGATTTGCACAAAGCCGACGTAGAAGAACAGACCTTCCATGATGCAGGCAAACACGATCAGCGAACGCAGCAGTTTCTGGTCGTTTTCCAGGGTGCCGGTCTTGAAGGCCGGGTCGCACAGTACGTTGATAAACGGAATCAGGAATTCGTCCTTGTCACGGATGGACTTGATTTCGTTGTAGGCGTTGAACACTTCGCCTTCATCCAGGCCCAGGCTTTCCACGATGTACTGGTAGGCGTGGGTGTGGATGGCTTCGTCAAAAGCCTGGCGCAGCAGGTACTGGCGGCATTCCGGGCTGGTGATCTGGCGGTAGGTGCCCAGCACGATGTTGTTGGCGGCCAGGCTGTCGGCGGTGACGAAGAAGCCCAGGTTGCGCTTGACGATGCGCATTTCATCTTCGGACAGCTGGCCGGTTTTCCATTGTTCGATGTCGCGCTGCATGTTCACTTCTTGCGGCATCCAGTGGTTGGCACATTGGGCGAGGTATTTTTCCCAGGCCCATTTGTGCTTGAACGGGACCAGCTGGTTGACGTCGGTGGTGCCGTTGATGACTTTTTTGTCAACGGCATTGACGCGGCCGCCGGTGTGCTTGTCGTTGCTGGTGGGAACGGCCGGTTTTTGTACCGGGGTATCGTCAAAGCTCAACATGTTTTGCATTCTCCGTGTTTATTTGCCGGCCACGCCTTGTGGGGCGGTCGGCTGGATCTGGTATCTGGCGCCGGGCAGGGCATGCGTGCTGGTGCGGCTGTCGGGCTGACAGGGGGCTTGTTCCAGCTGCATGGCGCTCTGGCGCATGATGCGGATGGCGGTACGGGGGGTGGCCGGCGTGTCGCGCAGCGGCTGCGGCAGGTCGACCAGTACCAGGCCCAGCTTGCGGTAGCGGTCTTGTTCCGGATGCTGCGCGGCGCGGCTGGCGCTGCAGAAGAGGGTGGTGCTCATGCCGTTCTCCCCGTGTGTTGGTTCGGTCTTCCGAAGCCGGCTGCGGCCAGCCGGCTTGAGAAGTCTGTCCGGCTCATTGGGCCGGATGGCTGTGTTCTTCAAACTGTGCCAGGCCGTAGATGCGCCATTCGCCGTTTTCCCGTTTCAGGTGGTAGCCGGTGGAGAACATCCACGGCTCGGCCTGGTGGCGGTGGGCGGTCCAGCGTACCTTGACGGTGGCCAGCTCGCTGCCAAAGGACAGTACTTCGGCCAGATGGCAGCTGGCGCTGGTGACGCCCTGGGCGCGGTAGTAGGCGAGAATGCCGGCCGTGGTCTGGTACAGCATTTCTTCGTCGTTGATGCCAAAGGTGGCGATCTGGCCATGGTGCACGGCGGTGAAGGGCCGGGTGAACAGGGCCGATACGGCGCGTGCATCCAGTGCCGAGTAGGCCTGGCTGTAACGGTTAAAAAACTCCTGAAGTGTCATGGGCATCTCTGATTGTTGGGGCCTTGCGGGCCTGGTTCAGACAAGGGCTGGCCATGCTGGCTGCACCTTTGTTTGCTCTTACACTTCCCCATTCGGAAACCGCCTGCGGGCAAGCGGTTTGGAAATGGGCTGGCCGGGTGAGCGGCCAGTGGTTTGCGATTGGTGTTGCGTCTATCCGTCTTGCCTGCTGACTGGCAGGCTTCGCCAGCTTTGCAAGCTACCCTGTCGTACTGCGACAGGGGTTCGGGTAGTTGCTTCGCGTCAATCCGTGTTGTTTGCCTGCTTACTGGCAGGCTTCGCCAGCTTTTCAAGCTACCCTGCCGCGGAGCGACAGGGATCCGGGTTGTTGCTTCGCATCAATCTATCCTGCTTGCTTGCCTTACTGGCAAGCTTCGCGCGCCCTGCGGGCTGGATGCCGTCGCGGTGCTCCGGCATCGTCCGGGTTGTCGCTTCGCGTCAATCCGTCTTGTTTGCCTGCTTACTGGCAGGCTTCACAATCCGGATTGTCAATGCTGCAGAACTTGGCGTCGGTGGCCGGGGTGTGGTCCACCTCGACGGCCGGTGCGGCTTGTTCCGGTGCAGCGTTGTAGGCCGGGTTCAGGCCACTGGCCACGGCGTTCAGCTCGCCGCCCTTGCCGGTGGATTTTTCGGCGCTGGAGGCGGCCAGGGTGCGCAGGTAGTAGGTGGTTTTCACGCCACGAATCCACGCCAGCTTGTACAGGTCGTCCAGTTTCTTGCCGGATGCGCCAGCCATGTACAGGTTGAGCGACTGGGCCTGGTCGATCCACTTCTGACGGCGCGATGCTGCTTCCACCAGCCATTTCGGGTCCACTTCAAAGGCGGTGGCATAGATGGCTTTCAGCTCGGCCGGGATGCGGTCGATGCGGCCCAGGCTGCCGTCGAAGTACTTGAGGTCGGCCACCATCACTTCGTCCCACAGGCCGGCTTTTTTCAGGTCGCGCACCAGGTATTCGTTGGTGACGGTGAATTCGCCGGACAGGTTGGATTTGACGAACAGGTTCTGGTAGGTCGGCTCGATGCTGGCAGACACGCCAATGATGTTGGCGATGGTGGCAGTCGGGGCGATGGCCAGGGTGTTGGAGTTGCGCATGCCGTGTTGCTTGATGCGTTCACGCAGGGCATTCCAGTCCAGGCGTTCGGTGCGGTCCATCTCCAGGTAACCGCCGCGTTCGGCGGCCAGCAGGTTGATGCTGTCTTGCGGCAGCAGGCCACGGTCCCACAGGCTGCCCTTGTACGACGGGTAGCGGCCACGTTCTTCGGCCAGTTCGGTGCCGGCCCAGTAGGCGTAGTAGGCGACCATTTCCATGGATTCGTCGGCAAATTCCACCGCTTCCTGCGAGGCGTAGGGTACGCGCTTCATGTGCAGGCAGTCCTGGAAGCCCATGATGCCCATGCCCACCGGACGGTGCTTCAGGTTGGAATTGCGCGCCTTTTTCACCGGGTAGAAGTTGATGTCGATGACGTTGTCCAGCATGCGCAGGGCGGTGCGGATGGTGCGCTGCAGCTTTTCAGCGTCCAGCTTGCCATCGGCGCCCATGTGGGCGGCCAGGTTGACCGAGCCCAGGTTGCACACGGCGATTTCGTCGTCGTTGGTGTTGAGGGTGATTTCGGTGCACAGGTTGGAGCTGTGTACCACACCCATGTGCTGCTGCGGGCTGCGGATATTGCACGGGTCCTTGAAGGTCACCCACGGGTGGCCGGTTTCAAACAGCATGGTCAGCATCTTGCGCCACAGGCTGAGCGCCGGGATGCGTTTGTACACTTTCAGCTCGCCACGTTCGCCCATGGCTTCGTAGTGCTGGTAGCGCTTTTCAAAGGCGGCACCATACAGGTCGTGCAGGTCAGGCACTTCGGACGGCGAGAACAGGCTCCATTCGGCGCCTTCCATCACGCGCTTCATGAACAGGTCCGGAATCCAGTTGGCGGTGTTCATGTCGTGGGTGCGGCGGCGGTCGTCACCGGTGTTCTTGCGCAGTTCGAGGAATTCTTCCACGTCGGCGTGCCAGGTTTCCAGGTAGGCACATACCGCGCCCTTGCGCTTGCCACCCTGGTTGACGGCCACGGCGGTGTCGTTGACCACTTTTAGGAAGGGCACGATGCCTTGCGATTTGCCGTTGGTGCCCTTGATATGGCTGCCCATGGCGCGCACCGGGGTCCAGTCGTTGCCCAGGCCACCGGCGAATTTGGACAGCAGGGCGTTTTCCTTCAGGCCCTCGTAAATGCCGTCCAGGTCGTCGGCAATGGTGGTCAGGTAGCAGCTGGACAGCTGGCTGCGACGGGTGCCGGAGTTGAACAGGGTGGGGGTGGACGACATGAAGTCGAAGCTGGACAGCACATTGTAGAACTCGATGGCGCGGGCTTCGCGGTTCACTTCGTTCAGGGCCAGGCCCATGGCGACACGCATGTAGAAAGCCTGCGGCATTTCAATGCGGGTGCCGTCGATGTGCAGGAAGTAGCGGTCGAACAGGGTTTGCAGGCCCAGGTAGCCGAATTTCAGGTCGCGCTTGGCGTCCAGGGCGGCGCCCAGTTTTTTCAGGTCGAACTCGGCCAGACGTTCGTCCAGCAGTTCGGCCTGAATGCCTTTCTTGATGAACTGCGGGAAGTAGTCGGCATAGCGCTCGGCCATTTCTTCCTGGCTGACCGATTCGTCCAGGATTTCCAGGCGGATGCTGTCCAGCAGCAGGCGGGCGGTGACGTAGTCGTAGGCCGGATCCTGTTCGATCATGGAGCGGGCGGCCAGAATGGCGGATTTGTTGACTTCGTCCAGCGATACGCCGTCGTAGATGTTCTTCAGGGTTTCCGACAGGATGGCGTCGATATCGATGCCGGCCAGGCCCTGGGCGGCGGATTCGATGCCGGCGCGCAGGCGGGCAATGTCCAGCGGCTGCTTGCGGCCGTCCTTGCGGATGACGTTGATCTGGATCTGGGTCAGTGCTTCGCCACGGGCGGCGCGTTCTTGCGAGCGCTGTTCGCGGTACAGCACGTAGGCGCGGGCCACGTCGTGTTCGCCAAAGCGCATCAGCGACAGTTCAACCTGGTCCTGGATGTCTTCGATATGAATGGCGCCGCCTTCCGGCTTGCGGCGCATCAGGGCGTTGACCACCTGCTCGGTCAGCTGGGCCACCTTGTCGCGGATGCTGGCGGACGTAGCGCCCTGATGCCCCATCACGGCCAGGAATGCCTTGGTCATGGCGATGGAGATCTTGACCGGCTCGAATGCCACTACGGCACCATTGCGGCGAATGGTCTTGTAGTGGCTGAAGTCGGCCTGGGGGGCGGCGGCACGGCCGAGCTCGGCGGCGGTTTGCCCTTCAAAGGTGGTCAGTTGCATATTGCCCTCTTTGGGTGGTTTGCGTCTGTTGCGCTGCGGCCTGGGTGGCAGGCCGGGCAGGGCTGTGGACAAGTCTGTTGAAAAGCTGTGTGTTCGTTGTGAATAAACACAATATATATGTTTGTACTGCTTGATTGGCCCAAATTCTAGTGTTCCCGGCGCGATGCGGCAAGTCTTGACAGCGCTCAGAAAATGCGAAATCCGCGCCAGATAAGGCTTGCAGGGCACTAGGAATTTTTTGAGGCAGGGCGGCCAGCCTGGGGGGCTGGCAGGAAATCCAGCAAAGACAAGCATCTGGGGGGTGATGCATGTCTGCCACAACATCTGGTGTTTTGCCGCTGTTGCGCGCCTGCTACGCTGTTGGCATGAAAGTTCGATGACAGTTCATCGATAACTGGCCGTCAGGCGTGGATGGCAAGGAAAAACGGCAGCCGCCGCACTGTCCGTGCAGGGGCTGCCGTGCTCGCAATGATTGCCGGGCCGGGTCAGTGCTGCGCTTGCAGCCAGATCAGGCTGGCCATGCGGCCGGTCACGCCGTCGCGGCGGTAGGAGAAGAAGCGCTCGCGCTCGATGACGGTGCAGTAGTCGCCGCCATATACCCGGTCGATGCCCAGTGCCGCCAGCCGCTGGCGCGCCAGCTGGTAGATGTCGGCCAGATACTTGCCCTCGCCGATGTCGGTGAAGGCGCTGGCCGCGGCGGCGTCGCAAGCGATAAAGGCGGCCCGTACTTCGGCGCCCACTTCAAAGGCATCCGGGCCGATGGCCGGCCCCAGCCAGGCCATCAGGCTGGCGGGGGGCACGCCGGTGGCGCTGACGGTGCTTTCCAGTACGCCATCGCACAGCCCGCGCCAGCCGGCATGGGCGGCGGCAACCACGCTGCCGGCATCATCGCACAGCAGCACCGGCAGGCAGTCGGCGGTCATCACCACGCACACCTTGCCCGGCTGGCGGCTGTAGCTGGCGTCGGCGTCGAGCAGGGTTTCGCCGATTTCGGCAGCATCCACCACATGGGTGCCGTGTACCTGGTTGAGCCAGGCCGGTTCGTCCGGCAGCAGCAGGCGCAGTTGTTCGCGATTGGCGGCAACGGCTTCCGGCTGGTCGCCGACATGGATGCCCAGGTTAAAGCTGTCGTAGGGCGGCTGGCTGACGCCACCCTGCCGCGTGGTGAGCAGGGTGCGTACGGTGGCCGGGGCCGGCCAGTCGGCCTGCAGCAGCGGGCTGCTGCCGGTTTCAGTCACGGACATAGATGACCTCGATGTCGCCGTCGTCGTCTTCGTCATCCTCGTCCTCGTCGTCTTCCCATTCATCGGCCAGCGGGGCAGCCTGCTCCATGCGTTCGCCACTTTCACCGCGCAGGGTGTCCAGCAGCAAGCGGAAATCGTCCGGCAGCGGAGCCTGCCAGCTGCGTTCCTCGCCGGTGGCCGGGTGGATCAGCGCCAGCTTGTAGGCGTGCAGGGCCTGGCGGCCAAAGTGTTTCACCACGGCGGCGATGTCGTCGTCCATCTTGTGGCGCGGGTTGCCGTACAGCTGGTCGCCGGCCAGCGGGTGGCGCGCTTCCTTCATGTGGACGCGAATCTGGTGGGTGCGGCCGGTTTCCAGCTTGCACTCGATATAGGAGTGGGCGTCGTAGCGTTCCAGCACCCGCACATGGGTGATGGCGGTCTTGCCGCCAAACTTCAGCACGGCCATGCGCAGGCGGTTGTGCGGGTCGCGGCCGATCAGGGTGTTGATGGTGCCATCGTAGGGAACGATGCCATCGGCAATGGCGCGATAGATGCGCTTGACGCTGCGCGCCTGCATCTGGCGCACCAGCTCGGTTTGCGCTTGCAGGGTCTTGGCCACCACCATCAGGCCGGAGGTGTCCTTGTCCAGCCGGTGCACGATGCCGGCACGCGGCACATGGGCGAGGGCCGGGCAGTGGTGCAGCAGGCCGTTGAGCAGGGTGCCGGTCCAGTTGCCGCTGGCCGGATGCACCACCAGGCCGGCCGGTTTGTTCACCACCAGGATGTGGTCATCCTCGTAAACAATGGGCAAATCCATGGCTTCCGCCTGGAAAGCCATTTCTCCATTTGACTGAACAATGGTAACGTCCAGCTTTTCGCCACCCAGCAGCCTGGTTTTCGGGGGGACGACTTTGCCGTCCACCAGTACTTGGCCATCCTTGATCCATTGGGTCAGGCGGCTGCGGGAGTAATCGGGGAGGAGTTTGGCAAGAGCTGCGTCGAGGCGTTCGCTACCCAAAGAGAGCGGAACCTCCAGCTGTTGTCGAGCAGATACCTCGTTTTCCGAGATATCGCTATAATCCTCCGAGTCAAAGTAAGGATCGGTCATGAAAAGATACGTTGTAGCAGCAATGTTGGTGATGGGGCTTGCCGGTTGTGCAACCACGGAAACCTACGACGAAACGCGCGGCTGGACCGTGGAAAAGCTCTACTCGGAAGCTCGGGATGAACTGAATAGCGGTAATTATACCCGTGCTGTCAAGCTGTACGAAACGCTGGAAGCGCGCTACCCCTATGGTCGCTACGCCCAGCAGGCCGAAATGGACCTGGCCTATACCCATTACAAGGACAATGAACCGGAGCTGGCGATCGCCGCTGCCGACCGCTTTATCAAACTGCATCCGGCACACCCGAATGTGGATTACATGTACTACCTGAAGGGCCTGGTCTATTACAACGACGATCAGGGCATGTTGTCGAAATGGGCTGGTCAGGACATGAGCGAGCGCGATCCCAAGGCTGCGCGCGAATCTTTCCTGGCCTTCCGCGAACTGACCACCCGTTTCCCCAGCAGCAAGTATAGTGCGGATGCGCTGGCAAAGATGGATCGTCTGGTGGACGCGCTGGGCGGCAGTGAAATGCACGTGGCCCGTTACTACATGAAACGCGGTGCTTACCTGGCCGCGGCCAACCGTGCCCAGGGCGTGGTAAAGGAATATTCCAATACCAAGTATCCGGAAGAGGCGCTGGCGCTGATGGTGACTGCCTACGACAAGCTGGGCCTGACCCAGCTCAGTGGCGATGCCAAGCGCGTACTGGCGCTGAACTACCCCAACAGCAAATATCTGGCTACGCCGTGGGTGGTGGAAGAAATGCCGTGGTGGAAGGTGTGGAAATAATCTGCACCGTGCTTGTCAGCTGAAAAGGCCGCATCTGCGGCCTTTTTTCTTGCCCTGCTGCCGGCGGTGCCGCGAGCAGGGCGCTGATCAAATCGCGTCTTCGTTGGTTTCGCCGGTGCGGATGCGCACCACTTGCTCCACCGGGGTGACGAAGATCTTGCCGTCGCCGATCTTGCCGGTGCGGGCGGCGGCCACGATGGATTCGATGGCGCGGTCCACCAGGTCGTCGGCCAGGATGACCTCCACTTTCACCTTGGGCAGGAAGTCCACCACGTATTCTGCGCCGCGATATAGCTCGGTATGGCCCTTCTGGCGGCCAAAGCCCTTGACCTCGGTGACAGTCAGGCCGTTGATGCCGATGTCGGACAGGGCTTCGCGCACTTCGTCCAGTTTGAAGGGTTTGATCACGGCTTCGATTTTTTTCATGCTCGGGTGCTCCTTGCGGTGACTTTATTGTTCCGGAAATGCGCTGTGGACGGTTGATTGCCCGACATTCGCCGCAGAATGGCCTTAATGCACGGCCTGTTTTGCTGTATTATGACGCGCTTTCCTGATACTTGTCGCGAGTGTTGCATGTCGACCATTCTCAAGCTGCGGGGCGGTGCCGCCCTGTCCCAGTTTCGTCTTGAAAAACTTCTCGCTGCGGCGGCCGAGGCCGGTTTGCCCGAGATCAGCGTGAAAGCCGAATTCTGGCATTTCGCCGAAAGCGAAAGCCAACTCTCGACCGAACAGCAAGATATTCTGGGCAAGCTGCTCAATTATGGCGAGGCCCCGTACCCGGAAGCACCACAGGGCGAGCTGTTCCTGGTGACGCCACGACTGGGGACGCTGTCGCCCTGGGCCTCCAAGGCCACCGACATTGCCCGCCACTGCGGGCTGGAGCAAGTGCTACGCATCGAACGCGGCACGGCTTACTGGATCAGCACCGCCGGTATATCTTTAAGTGAAGAGGCTCGTCAGATTCTGGCGGGCCTCTTGCACGATCGCATGACCGAAACCGTGCTGGCCACGCTGGACGATGCCGACAAGCTGTTCGTGCACATGGACCCGCAACCGCTGACCAGCGTGGACATCCTGGCCGGTGGCCGCGCGGCGCTGGAAGCCGCCAACCGCACGCTGGGCCTGGCGCTGTCCGAAGACGAAATCGTCTATCTGGTGGAAAACTTCACCCGCATGGGCCGCAATCCCACCGACGTCGAGCTGATGATGTTTGCCCAGGCCAACTCGGAGCATTGCCGTCACAAGATTTTCAATGCGCAGTTCGTGATCGATGGCGTAGAGCAGGGCAAGTCCTTGTTCCGCATGATTCGTGACACGCATGATGCCCATCCGGAAGGCACACTGGTGGCCTACAAGGATAATGCCTCGGTGATCGAGGGGGCCTTTATCGACCGCTTCTACCCGGCGCCGGAAACAGCCGAGTACGGTTTCACCACCGAACCGACCGACATCCTGATGAAGGTGGAAACCCACAATCACCCGACCGCCATTTCCCCGTTCCCAGGTGCTTCCACCGGTTCCGGTGGCGAAATCCGTGACGAAGGCGCCACCGGCCGCGGTTCGCGCCCCAAGGCTGGCCTGACCGGTTTTACCGTATCCAACCTGAACATTCCGGGCTTCAAACAGCCGTGGGAAGTGTACAGCGACAGCCAGGCCGAATACGGCCGTCCGGGTCGCATCGCCTCCGCCTTGCAAATCATGCTGGATGGCCCGATTGGCGGTGCGGCTTTCAATAATGAATTCGGCCGTCCCAACCTGACCGGCTACTTCCGCACCTTTGAAGAAGTGGTGGATGGCGAAGTGCGCGGCTATCACAAGCCGATCATGATTGCCGGTGGTCTGGGCAGCATTCAGCAGCAGCAGATTCACAAGAATGAAATTCCGGAAGGCGCCTTGCTGATCCAGCTGGGTGGCCCCAGCCTGCTGATCGGTCTGGGTGGCGGCGCGGCGTCCTCGATGGATACCGGTGCCAACAGCGAAAACCTGGACTTCGATTCGGTACAGCGTGGCAACCCGGAAATCGAACGCCGCTGTCAGGAAGTGATCGACCGCTGCTGGCAGTACGGTGCCGCCAACCCCATCGTGTCCATTCACGACGTGGGCGCCGGTGGCCTGTCCAATGCCTTCCCGGAGCTGGTGAACGACGCCGGCCGTGGTGCCATCTTCCATCTGCGCAAGGTGCATCTGGAAGAAAAGGGCATGACCCCGATGCAGATCTGGTCCAATGAATCGCAAGAGCGTTACGTACTGGCCATCCTGCCGCAGGACCTGGACCGCTTCACCGCCATTTGCGAACGCGAACGCTGCCCGTTTGCCGTGCTGGGCGTGGCCACCGATGACGGCCATCTGCAAGTGCGCGATGACCACTTCAATAACAATCCGGTAGACATGCCGCTGGAAGTGCTGCTGGGCAAGCCGCCGCGCATGACCCGCGACGTCAAGACCGTGCCGCTGGAATTCCGCGTGTTCGACGCCTCGCGCTTCGACCTGAAGGAAACCGCCTACCGTGTGCTGCGCAATCCGGCCGTGGCTGACAAATCCTTCCTGATCACCATCGGCGACCGCTCGGTGGGCGGCATGACCGCACGCGACCAGATGGTGGGTCCGTGGCAGGTGCCGGTGGCCGATGTGGCCGTGACCACCATGGGCTTTAACAGCCATCGTGGCGAAGCCATGGCCATGGGCGAGCGTACCCCGACCGCCTTGTTCGACGCTGCTGCGTCCGGCCGCATGGCCATTGGCGAATCGCTTACCAATATTGCCGCCAGCTTTGTCAGCCATATCGGCAACATCAAGCTGTCCGCCAACTGGATGGCCGCTGCCGGTCATCCGGGCGAAGAAGCCCGCCTGTACCAGACCGTGGAGGCGGTATCGCGTCTGAGCCAGGACCTGGGCATCAGCATCCCGGTGGGCAAGGATTCGCTGTCGATGAAAACCGTGTGGGAAGACAGCGGTGAGAAGAAGTCGGTGACGGCACCGGTTTCGCTGATCGTGACCGCTTTCTCGCCGGTGGAAGATGTGCGCAAGACGGTGACCCCGCAACTGCGCAATGAAAAAGACACCGACATCATCCTGGTGGACCTGGGCTACGGCCGCTGCCGCCTGGGTGGCTCCATCTATGGCCAGGTATGGAAGGCCATGGAAGGCCGTGCGCCGGATGTGGAAAGCCCGGCCCAGCTGGCCGCTTTCTTTAACACCGTGCAAAGCCTGCTGCGCGACGACATGCTGCTGGCCTACCACGACCGTTCCGATGGCGGCCTGTTCGCCACGCTGGCGGAAATGATGTTTGCCGGCCATGTCGGCCTGACGGTTGACCTGCAGGAGCTGGTGATCGAGCGCAAGAACACCCAGCGCTTCATCGACGATTTCGTGCAGCCGACGGCAGAAGCCGCCACCCATGGCCGCATCATGCGCGTGCTGTTCAATGAAGAGCTGGGCGCCGTGCTGCAGGTGAAAAAGGCCCACACCTCCGAGGTGATCTCCCGCTTCATGGCTGCCGGCATTGGCCGCGAGCTGTTTGTGCTGGGCAAGATCAACAGCAAGGACCGCCTGGTCATCAACCATCATGGTGAGGAGCTGTTCAGCGAAAGCCGTGTCGACCTGCACAAGGCGTGGAGCGAAACCAGCTATCGCCTGCAACGCATGCGTGACAATCCGGCCTGCGCCGACAGCGAGCATCTGCTGTTGTCCAATACCAAGTCGCAGGGCCTGTTTGCCAAGCTGTCCTTCGATACCGAAGAAAACCCGGCGGCGCCGTTCATCGCCACCGGTGCGCGTCCGCGCATGGCCATCCTGCGCGAGCAGGGGGTGAACGGTCAGCTGGAAATGGCTGCCGCCTTCGACCGCGCCGGCTTCCAGGCGGTGGACGTGCACATGAGCGACATCATCAGCGGCCGCGTGTCGCTGGCAGACTTCAAGGGCCTGGCTGCCTGCGGTGGCTTCAGCTACGGCGACGTGCTGGGTGCCGGCGAAGGCTGGGCCAAGAGCGTGCTGTTCAACCCGCGTGCCCGCGAGCAGTTCGAAGCCTTCTTCCAGCGTGCTGATACCTTCGCGCTGGGCGTGTGCAATGGCTGCCAGATGATGTCCAATCTGTCCGGCATCATTCCGGGGGCGCAGCACTGGCCGAAGTTCCAGCGCAATGCCTCCGAGCAGTTCGAGGCCCGCTTCACCATGGTGGAAGTGACCGAATCGCCGTCCATCTTCCTGGCCGACATGGTGGGCAGCCAGCTGCCGGTAGTGGTCAGCCACGGCGAAGGTCGTGCCGTGTTTGCGCCGGGCGCACAGGATGGCGTGATTACCGCGCTGCGTTATGTCGATTTCGATGGCCGCGCCACCGAAACCTACCCGCTGAACCCGAACGGTTCTCCGGGCGGCATTACCGGTGTCACCACCGCCGATGGCCGCTTTACCATCATGATGCCGCACCCGGAACGGGTGTTCCGCACCGTGCAGAACAGCTGGCACCCGGATAACTGGGGCGAAAACGGCGCCTGGTTCCGCATGTTTGCCTCGGCACGTCGCTGGGTGGGCTAAGCGCAGCTGACAAAACCCCTGTGGCAGCGTTGCGCCTCCTTGCCGTACTTTATGTACTGTCTGCGTCGGCGCGCCTTGCCCCAGGGCCGCTGCGCTATTTTGTCAGCCGCGCCAGACCGGCCTGGAGTTGCGCTGCAAAACAAAACGGAAGCCTCAGGGCTTCCGTTTTTTTATATGTGCTGCGGGAGTGCTGGTCGGCCCCGCTGCTGGTCCTTAGGTAGAACTGGCCGCGTCGCTCAGGTTTTTCGGGCCAAAGGCATGCGGCAGCAAGACATCCAGCGTGGTGTCGATGCGTTCGCTGCCATCGCAGATACAGCGTACCAGCATGGTGGGGCCAAACTCGTTCAGTACCTGACGGCAGGCGCCGCAAGGCGAGGTCGGGGTAGCGGTGGGGGTGTAGACGCAGACCGCCACGATTTGCTGCAGATCGTGCAATACCCGTGCCGAATAGATGGCGGTGCGCTCGGCGCAGTTGGCCAGGCCATAGCTGGCATTTTCCACATTGCAGCCGGGATGGATCTGGCCCCTGTCATCCAGAATGGCCGCACCGACGGCAAAGCGGCTATAGGGCACATAGGCACGGCGGGCGGCGGCGCGGGCGGCCTGTTCGAGCGCGGCCCACTGGGCCGGGGTGGGGGTGTGCTGCGGCATGGTGTCTGATCCTGAAGCAGGGCGCGTGATCTTGCACCTGCGCTTGGCGGCTGTCAACGCTCTGGTCGCTGCTGACGCAACACCTGCCTGGCCCAGTCCAGCAGGGCGCTGCTCAGGTCGGCGGCCAGTGCCGACTCCACCCGCCAGTGGTGCCAGTACAGCGGCAGGTCGACATACTGTCCCGGCAGCAAATCCAGCAGGCGGCCACTTTGCAGATCGTCATCTATCATCAGCTCCGGCAGCAGGCTGTAGGCCAGCCCCAGCCGCGTGGCCTGCACAAAGCCCTGCGGCGTGGGCAGGGTGATATGCGGCGTGCTGCCGTCGTAGCCGGCTACCTGGCGCAGAAACTGGCTGTGCAGATCGTCCTTGCCGCTGAAAATGATGGCCGGCGCCTGCGCCAGCGCCGCATGGGTGAAGCCGTCGGCAAAGTAGCGGGCGGCAAAGTCCGGCGTGGCCAGGCACAGATAACGCATGCAGCCGAGAAAGTGGCATTCGCCCCCCTGGATCGGCGTGTCGCGGGTGCCGATGCAGCCGGCGACATGGCCGCTGCGCATCAGCTCGTGGGTATAGTCCTGGTCATCCATCATCACGTCGAACAGCAAGCGGCGGCGCTGCATCAGCGTCTGCACGGCCGGCAGAAACCAGGTGGCCAGGCTGTCGGCATTCACCCCCACCGCCAGGGTGGTGAAGTCGCTTTGTTCGCCATCCGGCAACAGGGTGTTGAGCAGTTCGCCTTCCATCAGGCTGAGCTGGCGGAAGTGTTGCAGCAGCAGGCGGCCGGCAGTGGTGGGCGCGGGCGGGCTGGTGCGGGTGAGTACCGGCTGCCCCAGGTTTTCTTCCAGCTGGCGTATGCGCTGGGAAATGGCCGATTGGGTCAGAAACAGCTTGCGTGCGGCCTTGTCGAAGCCGCCGCTGTCCACCACGGCGGACAGGGCTTCCAGTTGTTTCGGGTCGAGCACGGCAGGCTCCGGCGATGGCAGAAGCAGGCCATGCTAATGGCTGCGTGGCCGCAAGGCAAACAGCATGGCAGCGATGAGGGCTCCGGCCAGAAACAGCCAGCGCGCCACGCTCCAGTCGGTGGCACCTGCCACCATGGCCGCCAGCAGCAAGGGGCCGAGTAACTGTCCCAGATTGGCCAGTTGTACAAAGTAGCCTTGCAACACGGCCAGCTGTACCGGTCCACGGCTAAGGCCGTGTGCCGACGACAGGGCGGCTGGCGGTACTGCGCCACCGCAAAATGACAGCAGCAGGCACAGCAGATAGGCGGCATCCGCCGACAGGCCGGGCCAGAAGGCAAGCACGCCGCTCAGGCCCATCAGCCCCAGCGCACTGCAAATCAGCGTATCGCGTGCCATACCGCGCCTGAGCAGCCAGGCGCCAGCAAGGTTGCCGGGAATATTGGCTACCACGGCCAGTGCCGACAGCAGGGCGATGCGGCTGGCAGTCAGCTCTGGCCGGCCATGCAACATGGTGGGCAGCCAGACAAACACTGCCCACAGCATCAGGGTATACAGCATGAAGGCGAGGCCATAACGCCAGACTGCAGCCTGGCGCAATACGGTAAAAGGTGCTGTCTGTCCGGATGCAGGCGCCGCTGTCTCGGTGCTGTGTTGGCGGAAGGCCGGTTTGCAAGCCAGCAACAATAGCAAGGCCAGCAACTGTAGCGCCATGCCGGTCAGCCAGGCCAGTCGCCAGCCGCCCACTGCCGCCAAAGCGGGAGTCAGCAGCATGCCGATGGCTGCACCCAGTGGCAGGTTGACTGCCCACAGGCTGAGTGCCAGCCGCTTGTCCTGATCGTTGGCCAGGCTGACGATCATGCTGGGCATGGAAACTGATACCAGCAGGAAGCCGATGCCTTCAATCACTCGCGAGGCCAGCAACATGTCCAGCCCGTGTGCCGGCAGGGCCAGTCCGCCGCCAAGCAGCAGCAACAACAGGCCGATGACACCGGCTTGCAGGGCATTCCAGCGTGCCAGCAGCAAGCCCATGAACAGGCTGAACACAATGGCGAGGCTATTGAAAGCCGAAGCGATCCAGCCGCCTTGCACCAGCGTCAGCCCCAGCTCATGGCGCAGCAGGCCGAGCACCGCCGGCACCTTGCCCAGACAGAAGGCTCCGGCCGCACCAGCAAAAATGGCAATCAGCACGGCCGGCCAGTGGGTGGCCGGCGCGGCTGCCGGCCGGGTCGGCGTCGTCATGCTGGCTGACGGCTGTTGCGCAGCCAGTCCTCGCTCAGTTGGCCGAACTCGCCACGCTGATAGGCACGGATGCGCTCGTTGATTTCTGCGCTGCTATTCATCACGAAGGGACCGTGCTTGACCAGGGGTTCTTTTAGCGCCGGGCCGGATAGCAAGACAAAATGGCAGCCTTCGGCGCTGTATAGCTGTAATGCAGCGGCTTGTGTCGCCGTAGCATCCAGGCCGATACCAACCGCGCTTCCCGCCGGGATGTCGGTGGTTTGTCCTGCTGCCTGCAGCTGTAAGGGACCATCGATGGCATACAGCATGGCATTCCAGCCGGGCTCCAGTTCATGGGTGAAGCGTTGGCCCGGTTCGATAAAGCCATCCAGCAGGGTAAAGGCTTCTGGCAAATCCGCGCTGTGGGCGGCGGTGATGCCATTGCTGCTGCCGGCGGCAATGCGTACCCGCACGCCTGGGGCGCGGTATTCCGGGATGGCTGCCGGATCGGCATGTACGGCAAACGGTGCCTGCATTTTCTTGCTGGCGGGCAGATTGACGAAAATCTGCAGTGCATGCACATGCGGATTGGCACCTTCCGGTTGTTCGGTATGTACCGCGCCACGCCCGGCCGCCAGCCAGTGCAGGGCTCCGGGTACGATAGGCCCCTGATTGCCCATGGAGTCGTAATTGACATGCGGGCTGCTGGCGTCCTCGAACAGATAGGTGACAGCGGAAATACCGGCGTGCGGGTGGGGCTCAAAGGTGGGGGCGGTCATGTGGAAGTGATCCACCATCACCACCGGGTCGATCAGCCCGTGGAACATGTCTTCGCCAAAATGCTGGGCCTGGAAGCCGGTGCCGATGGTGAGCGGCTGGCCGTGGACTGCTGCGGAAATCTTCAGTTGAGTCATGGTGTGAGTCCTGATTGCCGCCGGGCCAGGCGGCCGCAGCGTTGTTGAAGGGGGAGCGGCTGCCAGTGCCGCAGCAAGCGTTCTGCGGCAAACATGCTTTGTACCTTGGCGAAATAGGGCTGATAGTAAGCGCGCTGCAACTGCACTGCTTCCAGATGACGACGACTGCTCCAGCCTTCCAGCAGCAGGATGCGGCAAGGGTCGTCATCGTTCTGGAAAATCTCAAAGCGCAGGCAATCAGCCTCTTGCTGCAGAATGAAACGGCTGAACTGTTGAAGTTCTTGCAGGAAATCAGCCACACACTCTGGTTTGATGGTCAGTTCCACCGTCAGTACATGCATGCCCGTTGCAGCCTTACAGGGCATCGGTCAGGCCGCCATCAGTCAGCAGGGTGCGGCCGGTAATCCAGCGCGCCTCGTCACTGGCCAGGAATGCCACCACATCGGCAATGTCTTGCGGCTGTGCCACCCGCCCCAGCGGTGTGCCCCTGGCCACGGCTTCGCGCCGCGCCCGCGGCGTGGCTGCGGTCATGTCGGTTTCGGTCATGGCCGGTGCCACCGCATTGACAGTAATGCCGCGCGGTCCCAGTTCCAGCGCATAGGCGTGGGTCAGTACCGAAACGGCGGCCTTGCTGGCCGAATAAATGGCCGTGCCGATGCGTGGTGAGTAGATCAGGTTGCTGGACAGATTGACGATGCGTCCGCCATGCTCCGGGAAAAACGGCAGGGCATGGCGGGTCATCAGCAGCATGCTGCCCATATTGCCGTCGAACACACGGGCGATATGCTCGGCATCCACGTCGGCCAGGCTGCGTCCCTTGAAGACGCCCGCATTGTTGATGAGGATGTCGATGCGGCCAAAGCGGGTGGCGATGGCCGACAGCACGTCGCGCACTGCCTGTTCCTGGCTGACATCGGCTGCATGGGCCTCGGCCTTGCCACCCTGGCTGATGATGTCGGCGACAACTTGTTCGGCCTGTTGCTGATTGCTGCGATAGACAATCACCACCTGTGCGCCCTGGCTGGCCAGCTTGTGCGCGATGGCTGCACCAATGCCCCGTGAGCCGCCGGTGATGACGGCCACCTTGTCTGCTTGTTTCATGTCGGATTCGCTCTGTCTGGCTTGTTTGGAGGCTGTGGGCAGCCAGCTCCCTCAAGCGGGTGCTGGCCGTGCTCACTGCGGGTGCTTAGGTCTTGGTGAATCCGCTCTGGATCTGCCATACCAGCGTGGCAAACGGCATGTCCATGTCGCTGTAAACTTCACCCGCGCTGGGGTCGACATTGCTGCGCAGCATTTCCACCGCTGCGGTGGCATAGTCGGTAACCGGAATGCCGGCACCCAGCAGACGTTGCAGGCCGGCAGTACGCTTGGCTTCGTTGAAGGTACCGGAAGCGTCCAGTACCACACGGGTATCGTAGCCAGCGGCTTTGGCCGATAAGGCCGGGAAGCTGGCGCAGATTTCCAGCGATACGCCAGCCACAATGATTTGCTTGCGACCGGTTTGCTCGATGGCGGCCCGCACGTTCGGGTCTTCCCAGGCATTGATCACGGTGCGGCTGATCACCTGCACCCCGGGCAGGGCGACGGTCAGTTCCGGCATGGTCGGCCCCCACATGCCATCCGGCATGGTGGCGGTGACAATGACCGGCACGCCCAGCGTGCGCGCGGCTTTGGCCAGTGCCACCACATTGTGTTTCAGATCGCCCAGCGGGATATCACGTACCCCACTGATCAGACCGACCTGATGATCGACCAGCAGTACAACTGCGTTATCGCGTGACAGCATGTTCAGATTGGCATTTTCATGTTGTGACATGGTGTTCCCCTCGCTTTAAAAAGTGATGCGGATGATGCGTACGCTACGGCCAGTGCCTGACTGCGGACAGGCGTTTGCAGGACTCACTGCAGCGGCTTACTTTTTGCTGAAGCCGCTTTGCATCTGCCACACCAGGGTGGCGAAGGGCATGTCCAGATCGCCATACACCTGTCCGGCCTTGGGGTCGACATTGCTACGCAGCATCTCTACGGCAGCAGTGGCATAGTCGGTGACCGGGATGCCGGCACCCAGCAGGCGCTGCAGGCCGGCAGTACGCTTGGCTTCATTAAAGGTGCCGGAGGCATCCAGCACCACGCGGGTGTCATAGCCAGCGGCCTTGGCCGACAGCGCCGGGAAGCTGGCACAGATTTCCAGCGATACACCGGCGACGATGATTTGCTTGCGGCCGGTTTTTTCGATGGCTGCGCGTACTTTCGGGTCTTCCCAGGCATTGATCACGGTGCGGCTGATCACCTGCACACCGGGCAGCGCGGCGGTCAGTTCCGGCATGGTCGGCCCCCACATGCCATCCGGCATGGTGGCGGTGACAATGACCGGCACGCCCAGCGTGCGCGCGGCTTTGGCCAGTGCTACCACATTGTGTTTCAGGTCGCCCACCGTGGTGTCGCGCACACCGCTGATCAGGCCCACCTGGTGATCCACCAGCAGCAGCACGGCATTGTCACGTGACAGCATGCTGAGGTTGGCATTTTGCTGGGCGGCTGCTGTGGTGGCAGCGGCGGCGGGCAGGGATACGCTGGCGGCAGACAGGGTGGCGAGGCCGAGCAGGCTGGCGGACAGCAGTTGACGAATTTTCATGGCTTGGTCCTTTGCATTGTGGTGGGAGCAATTCCGCGTCGTCGGGCTGGTCTTGGGTTGAGACTGTACGAAAGGCTTAATTGCGTGGAACTATTATGAAGAAGGCCGCCATGATTAAAATATAAGAAAAATCGTATTAATCGTTCCAGCAGTGGAACGATTAATGACTGATTAGCCGCAAGGAAAAACCACCATGATTCCGCTCGCACTCGATTTGAATGATCTGTTCCTGTTTTCCCAGGTGGTGCAGCGCCAGGGGTTCAGTGCGGCTGCCCGCAGCCTGGGCCTGCCCAAGTCACGTTTGTCACGCCGGGTCAGCTTGCTGGAGGAAAGACTGGGCGCACGCCTGCTGCAGCGCAATGCGCGCAATCTGCGGCTGACCGATGCCGGGGCTGCCTTGTATGCCCACTGCCTGGCCATGCTGGCTGAGGCGCAGGCGGGCGAGGCCGCGGTACGGCAGCGTCAGCAAGAGCCCAGCGGCCAGGTGCGGCTGAGCGTGCCGATTGCCATTGCCGATGCGGTACTGTCGCGCCTGCTGCCCGATTTCATGCAGCGTTATCCCAAGGTGAAATTGTCGGTGCAGGCCAGTAATCGCCAGGTGGATTTGCTGGAGGAGGGCGTGGATGTGGTGGTGCGTGGAGTCGGTTTCGAACAGGCTTCCTCCAGCCTGGTGCAGGTCAGCCTGTGTACTGCCCAGTGGGGCTTGCTGGCCACGCCGGCATGGCTGGCGCAGCTGGGCGATGTTCTGTCGCCGCAACAGCTGGAAGGATGTGGCTGCCTGCAGTTCGCTCCGCTGGACGGTGGCACGGATGTCTTGCTGCTGCGTCACGATTCTGGCAGCTATCAGGATGTGCGGGTGAATGTGCTGCTGCGCAGCGACAATGTGCAGACCTTGAAGCAGGCGGCGCTGGCTGGGCTGGGGCTGGCCGGGCTGCCGCTGTATAGCTGTGCGGAGGAGTTGGCGGCTGGGCGCTTGCAGCTGCTGCTGCCGCAGTGGCGGCCCAAGGATGGCCGGCTGGTGATGCTGTATCCCACGCGCCGTGGCTTGTCGCCGGCAGTACGGGTGTTGATCGACTTTTTCAAGCAGCACTTGCCGGATTTGCTGGAGTATCGCGCCTGTCCGGGGGAGGTGTGATATTAATATTTCTTATCGTAGATAAAAATTATTAGCTTAACTTCTATCCGGATTGACTCTAAGCTAGGCGCCTGTTCATGGCACTCCCAGCCACCCGCTGGGCTGCCGCTTGCATGGCGAGAAAATCATGTTCAACTTGAATGTCTATCTGGCGGCCCTGGGCTTGTCCACCAGCCAGATCGTGGGCATCGGCCCGCAAAACGCTTTTATCATCCGCCAGGGCATAGGGCGTAGCCATATTCTGCCCATCGTGCTGATCTGCATCGTGGCCGATGTGTTGCTGATCAGCTGCGGGGTGCTGGGCATGGGCAAGATCATTGGCGCCATCCCTGGTTTTGTGCAAACAGTGGCCTGGCTGGGAGCCGGTTTTTTGCTGTGGCTGGGGTTCAAATCCTTCCGTGCGGCCATGCATCCCGGTGCGCTCAAGCTGGAGGGGTCGGTGGAGCGTGACCGCAAGCGCGCCATTCGCACCATCCTGCTGGTTACCCTGCTTAATCCCTATGTCTGGCTGGATACCGTCATCCTGATCGGCAGCGTGGCATCGGTGTATGGCAGCCTGGCGGCGCCATCCTTCATTCTGGGCAGCATCACTGCTTCGGTGCTGTGGTTTGCCGGCATCGGCTTCTTTGCCGGTAAACTGGCGCCCTTTTTCCAGAAGGAGAGCAGCTGGCGAGTGCTGGATTGTGCCATCGGCCTGATCATGCTGTTTACCAGCAGCCTGCTGCTCTGGAATTACGGCTTTAGCCATTAATCCATTCATCCCGGAATGCAAAAAAAGCCGGACGCTGTCCGGCTTTGTTCATGGCGTTGGTGGCTGCCTTACTCGGCGGCCTCGTCCAGCTCCAGGCCCTTGATCAGGTCGTCACGGGTCAGCAGGAAGACAAAGCCATCACCGCTGGCGGTTTCCATCCACATGAAGGGCAGGTTGGGGAAGCACTCTTCCAGCATTTCGCGGTTGTGGCCGATTTCCACCAGCAGCACGCCGTGTTCGGTCAGCAGGTCTGGTGCGCGGCGCAGGATTTCGCGGGTGGCATCCAGGCCATCCTCGCCGGAGCCCAGGGCGATTTCCGGCTCGTGCAGGTATTCCTGCGGCAGGGCATCCACCGATTCGGCATCCACATAAGGCGGGTTGGCGATGATCAGGTCGTACGGTTCTTCCAGTCCTTCGCACAGATCGCTGTGAATCAGCTGGATCTGCTCCTCCAGGCCGTAGTTCTGCACGTTGATGGCGGCGACTTCCAGCGCATCCAGCGAAATGTCGACGGCGTCGATTTCGGCATCCGGGTAGTGATGGGCCAGCTGGATGGCCAGGCAGCCGGAGCCGGTGCACAGGTCGAGGGCGCGGTGTACCAGTTCGGGGTGTTCGATCCACGGTTGCAGCGGTTCGCCCAGCAGCTCGTAGATAAAGGAGCGCGGCACCAGCACGCGTTCGTCCACATAGAAGCTGAATTCACCTTGCCAGGCTTCGTGGGTGAGGTAGGCCACCGGTACTTTTTCTTCGGCCCGGCGTTCGATCAGGTCGACCACATCCTTGACTTCGGTGGGCAGCAGGCGTGCGTCCAGATAGGGTTCCAGCCGGTCGATCGGCAGCTTGAGCGTGGTCAGGATCAGGTAGGCCGCTTCATCGTGGGCATTGTCGGTGCCATGGCCATAGGTCAGGCCGGCCTGATTGAAACGCGATACCGCAAAACGCAGCAGATCGCGCACGGTGGTAAAGCTGCTGGCAGCCTGGGCGTACATGCTCATCCTTTCGGGACAGGGGGCCGGGATGGGCCGTCCCTTATCGATAATGACAGGGGACATGGCCTGCCATGTCCCCTGTGGTCTGGTTCGGCCGCCATTATAGGGCAAGCGGCCGCAGCTGCACCATTTCCGTTCAGAACGGCAGGGCGGCATCCGTGGCGGTGGCCAGTACGCGGCGGAAATCCGCCTTGATGCGTTCCAGCGCTTCTGCATTATCAGCCTCAAAGCGCAGCACGATCACCGGCGTGGTGTTGGAGGCGCGCGCCAGGCCGAAACCATCGGCATATTCCACGCGCAGGCCGTCCAGGGTGTTGATTTCCTCGGCACCGTCAAAGCTGGCCGTCTGTTGCAGCTTGGCAATCAGCGCATGGTTTTCACCCTCGGCCTGCATCTTCAG
Organism: Aquitalea sp. ASV15; assembly: GCF_016429115.1. Classification (NCBI taxonomy): domain Bacteria; kingdom Pseudomonadati; phylum Pseudomonadota; class Betaproteobacteria; order Neisseriales; family Chromobacteriaceae; genus Aquitalea; species Aquitalea sp. ASV15. The sequence continues at coordinate 138,011 of NZ_JAELTZ010000001.1, forward strand.
GTTGAGCTCGGGCGTGGAAACGGCATTGGGCAGGGCGTTGAGCACGGCGCTGGGGTCTTCCACCCGCGACAGCACTTCCAGCAGGCGCACGCCGGCATACATGCCGTCGTCAAAGCCATACCAGCGTTCCTTGAAGAACACATGGCCGCTCATTTCGCCGGCCAGCAGCGCACCGGTTTCCTTGATCTTGGCCTTGATAAAGCTGTGGCCGGTACGTGCCATCACCGGCTCGCCACCGTTTTCCAGAATCCACGGCTTGAGCAGGCGGGTGGATTTTACGTCATAAATGATCTTGGCCTTGGGGTTGCGTTCCAGCACGTCGGCCGCAAACAGCATCAGCTGGCGGTCCGGCCAGATGATATTGCCGTCCTTGGTGACCACGCCCAGGCGGTCGCCATCGCCATCAAAAGCCAGGCCCAGCTCGGAGTCGGTCTTGGCCAGCGCTTCGATCACGTCCTGCAGGTTTTCCGGTTTGGCCGGGTCCGGGTGGTGATTGGGGAAGGTACCATCCACGGTGCAGAACAGTTCACGTACGCGGCAGCCCAGGCGACGGAACAGCACAGGGGCAAAGTCGCCGGCGATGCCATTGCCGCAATCCACCACGATGTTCATATTGCGCTCCAGCTTGATATCGCTGGTGATGCGCGTCAGATAGGCTTCGCTGATGTCATGGGTGCGGTAGCTGCCGGCACCTTCGGCCAGATCGCCGCTGGCAATGCGCTGATACAGGGCCTGGATGTCGTCACCGGCCAGGGTGTCGCCGGCCAGCATCATCTTGAAGCCGTTGTAGTCCGGCGGATTATGGCTGCCGGTGACCATGACGCCGGACAGCGTGCCCAGTTCATAAGCAGCAAAATACAGCATAGGGGTGGCCACACGGCCGACATCGATGACATCGACACCGGCGGCACGGATGCCTTTGGCCAACGCATCGCTCAGGTCGGGACCGGACAGGCGGCCGTCACGGCCAATGACGATGGCCTTGACCTTGCGCGCAACGGCTTCCGAGCCGATGGCATGGCCGATTTGCTGGGCTGCTTCAATGGTCAGCGTCTTGCCGACAATGCCGCGAATATCGTAAGCCTTGAAAATGTCTGGGGATGGTGTGCTCATGATGGTAGGCAATATCTCGAAAAGCAGGAATCAATGGTAAAACCATCCGGTCACCACGGGTGGCCGGACGTGCAAGAAAGGGGTTCAGGCGGCCAGTGACTGGCTGAGCTCGATCAGCTGCTGCAGCTTGGCACGCGCCTGGCCACTGGCCAGGACTTCACGCGCCAGCGCAATGCCATCGGCCAGCGTGGCGCAAATGTCCGCAGTATAAATGGCTGCGCCGGCATTGAGCAGCACGATGTCGCGCGCCGGCCCAGGCTGGTTGTCCAGCACCGACAGCAGGATGTCGCGCGATGCGGTGGCACTGCTGGCCTGGATGTCCTTCAGTTCGAAGAAGCTGAAGCCCAGTTCGCGCGGGTCCAGCAGGTATTCTTCGATATGGCCGTCTTTCAGTTCGGCCACCATGGTGCGGTCGCTGAGAGTGATTTCATCCAGTCCGTCCAGACCATGCACGATCATCACATGCTTGCTGCCCAGTTGCTTGAGCACGCGCGACTGGATGCCGACCAGATCGGGGTGGAAGACGCCCATGATCTGGTGATCGGCATTGGCCGGGTTGGTCAGCGGCCCCAGGATGTTGAAGATGGTGCGGGCGCCCAGCTCCTTGCGGATGGGGGCAACATGCTTCATCGCGCTATGGTGATTGGGCGCGAACATGAAGCCGACGCCGATCTCATCGATACAGCGGGCCACTTGCTGCGGGCTGAGGTTGAGATTGACGCCCAAGAGCTCCAGCACATCGGCACTGCCCGAGCTGGACGATACCGAACGCCCGCCATGCTTGGCAACGCGTGCGCCGGCCGCGGCTACCACAAAGGCCGATGTGGTGGAGATATTGAAGGTATGGCTCTTGTCACCACCGGTGCCGCAGGTGTCGATCAGATGCTCGCGCCGGCTGACCGGCACCGGGGTGGCGAACTCGCGCATCACCGTGGCGGCAGCGGCAATTTCCGACACGCTTTCCACCTTGGTGCGCAGGCCGATCAGAATGGCCGCAGTCTGTGCCGGGGTCAGTTCGCCGCGCATGATCTGGCGCATCAGATCCAGCATTTCGTCAAAAAACAGTTCGTTACCGTCAATCAGTCGGTTGAGGGCAGCCTGGGGGGTCAGCATGATGAGGGTCCTTGAATCGCGGGCGGGGCTGTCTGGGCAGCACGGCAAAGAGGCCCCGCCGGTGACGGTGGGGCCGTCGGGCATTCGCTCAGGCGAATTCCTTGAGGAAATTGTCCAGCATGCGGTGGCCATGCTCGGTCAGGATGGACTCGGGATGGAACTGCACGCCCTCGATGGGCAGGGTCTTGTGGCGCACGCCCATGATTTCGCCGTCATCGGTCCAGGCGGTGATTTCCAGGCAGTCGGGCAAAGACTCGCGTTCGATCACCAGCGAGTGATAACGGGTGCAGCTCACCGGATTGGGCAGGTCACGGAACATGCCGACATTGTGATGGTGCACCGGCGACACCTTGCCATGCATCAGTTGCTTGGCGTGAATGATCTTGCCGCCAAAGGCCTGGCCAATACCCTGATGACCCAGGCACACCCCCATGATGGGCAGCTTGCCGGCAAAGTGCTTGATAGCGGCCACCGAAATACCGGCTTCGTTTGGTGTGCAGGGGCCGGGGGAAATCACCAGGTACTGCGGCTGCAAGGCCTCGATTTGTTCCAGGGTGATTTCATCATTGCGAAACACCTTTACCTCTTGTTGCAGCTCGCCAAAATACTGCACCAGGTTGTAGGTAAAGGAGTCGTAGTTATCGATCATGAGTAACATATTTAGCTTAACACCTTGTATTGATTGACTTTATTTGTCGATATTTCAGCCCGTTACTCACAACATTACTCACATTGCTGTTCGATGGGCTTGTTCTTCCATTCGAGATAGATTTCTTCAGGCCATCGAGATGAGAATTCGTACTTAACCGGGGCCGGGAAAGTTTTGTCCTTAATCTTACGGTAGATGGTGCTCTTGTGCCAGCCGGTTAACTCCGAGATTTCCTTGATGGTTAGTAGCTTTCCGCGCATTTCAAACTCCTTCTTCATATCATTTCGCGACTGAATCGCCCCGGCTTCTCTAGACACTCTTGAGCCGTTGGAAATATTGCTTCTCAAACTCTACCGGCGATAGCCCGTTTGCAGAACCATGCCGGCGTTTCGGGTTGTAAAACATCTCGATGTAATCGAAGATGTCCCGCCGGGCCTCTTCCCTGTCGTGATAGGTTTTGCGCTTGATACGCTCACGCTTTAGCAACTGGAAGAAACTCTCCGCAACAGCATTGTCGTGGCAGTTCCCACGCCGACTCATGCTGGGCACCAAGCAATGAGCTTTCAAGAAGTCCTGCCAATCGTAGCTACTGAACTGACTTCCCTGGTCGGAATGCACCAGTACCTCCTGCTTGGGCTGACGTCGCCATACCGCCATCAACAGGGCATTCAGCACCAGCTCTCTATCGATACGTGACTGCATCGACCAGCCAATCACCTGCCGTGAGAACAGGTCCAGCACCACCGCCAGGTACAACCACCCCTCATGCGTGCGGATATAAGTGATGTCGGTCACCCAGGTCTTATTTGGCTCATTCACGGTGAACTGGCGTTGCAGGTGGTTAGCTGCCACCACGGCCGGGCGGCCACTGTAGTGCCCAGGACGTCGATGGTAGCCAGTCTGCGAACGTAAGCCCTCCTGCTTCATCAGCCGTGCCACGCGATGTTTGCCGCAGCGCTCCCCCTGAGCCTGCATGTCGTCATGCACCTTGAGATAGCCATAGACACCGCCACTTTCGAGCCAAGCCTGCTTGATTTGCCCCAGCAAACGCTGGTCTTCTCGCGCTCGCGGTGAGTACGGTGACGCTTTCCAGGCGTAGTAGCCACTGGGGTGCACCGACATAACACGACACAGGCATCGAATAGGGAACTGCTGCGCATGGGTCCGGATGAAGGCATACCTTACCCGGACTCCTGGGCAAAGTATGCGGCGGCCTTTTTTGGGATGTCGCGCTCCTCGGTGACCCGCTTGAGCTCTGCCTTGAGACGTCGGATTTCGGCTTGCTGGTCTGCAGGTTCGGCCGGTTGGATGCGCTTGGGGTCGTAGCGTTTCAGCCATTGATACAGGCTGTGGGCAGAGACACCGAGGCGGCTGGCGACTTCGGCCACAGGGTCACCACGCTCGGTTACCTGTTTGACCGCTTCAATCTTGAACTCTTCGGGGAAACGCGGCTTGCTCATGACACCTCCTTGTGGGGCCTGGTGTGAGGCTCTTGAGGTGTCTAGGAAAGGAGGGGTGATTCACTTACCCGCTGCGTTCATGCGTGGAAAAACCTTTTTTTCAAAAGGATAAGGCAATATTCGTTTTATTGAAAATGAATATGGCATTTGCAATTCAATTTGAGTAATAATATGTCAAAACAAACGATATCCCGCTTATGCCAACAAGTGATGAGGCTTTTTTCCGGTTCTGGCATACCTTGCGCCAAGTACCCCGATATCCAAACAAAGCCACTGTCCATGACATCGCTGATGGATTGAAGTCACTGGGTGTCAATGTCAGTGTCCGCACGATACAAAGAGATCTCATGGATCTCGCACGCCTGTTCCCGATCATCGTTGATGACCGGTCGCGCCCCTATGGGTGGAGCTGGGCACGGGAGGCCAAGTGTTACGACTTCCCCGGATTAACCTCCGAGGAAGCCCTGCTTTGGGTCATGGCCGAGACTCATCTGAAACACCTCTTGCCGAATAGCGTGCTTGATTCTCTGTCTCCAATGTTTCGTTCGGCGCGTAGTCGGTTGTGCAGTCCATCTGGGACTGGTGGAAAAGAAGTATGGTTTGACAAAGTCAGAGTGGTTTCTCCAGGTCAAGCATTGATTCCTCCAGAGGTCGATCAACAGGTTCAGCGTGTAGTGACAGAGGCCTTGCTGCATGGCAAGCAGCTTGAAATTCTGTATCGAAGGAAAAGTGCTACTGAAACTGTGACCTATCGCATTCATCCATTGGCTATTGTTGCCAGAGGTGTCGTGATTTATTTGTACGCCCGGTTATTTGACTATGCCGATGCACGTAATCTTGCATTACACCGAATAGTTCATGCCCGGGTTCTTGAGGATGATGTAAGTCCGCCATGCAATTTTGATCTTGACATGTCAGTGTCGAAAGGTGTTTGGGGTTTTGGTGCAGGTGATCAAATCGAAATTTGCCTGAAATTTCATGAAGGAAAAGGGGACCACCTGAAAGAGTCCCCACTTAGCTGCGATCAGCGCATTGAGGTTCAGGAGGAGCCGGATTGTGTCAAGATCCATGCAACTGTTGCCAACACACCTCAGCTGAAGTGGTGGATCCTTGGGTTCGGCTCGGGTGTTGAAGTAATCACTCCTGCAGCCCTGCGACAAGAAGTGTCGCAGGAAGCCATCAAAATGGGAATGCTATATCAAACGAAATGAAGATCACATTCAGGACGTGTGCTGTTTGCATCGCATGAAGCCGAGCGGGTCGAAGTGGTTTGGTATGAATATCAGGCAAGGCAAAGCTGCATGCGTTTATCAAAAATACTGGTCAAGGAATTTTATGCCGTTAGGTAAGTCCGTACAAAATGCCCCCCAGCAATCACCAGCAAAAACAGCAGGTGCAGATATCGAGTTTGAGTTACTTGACCCCCAGTTCACTCTTGATGACATTATTGTAAGTAGTGAAACTGCTCATGAAATTTCCGGATTGATATCGCTCAAAAAAAATCATGAAATAGTTTTTGACGTGATGGGATTTTCTGCAACTCACAGAAAGTCAAAAAAATTCATTGTCAATTTCTACGGGGAGCCAGGAACTGGAAAAACCATCACGGCTCATGCAATTGCCAAAGAGTTCGGAAAAAAACTGCTACTTGTTGATTATTCGCAAATTGAAAGCAAGTACGTTGGTGATACTCCCAAAAACCTTAAGAAGGTATTCGATTTTGCCAGGACACAAAACTGCATAATATTTTTTGATGAAGCAGATGCGATTTTGAGTCGTCGGGTTACCAATATGCAAAGCTCGACAGACACAAGCGTCAATCAAACGCGATCGGTTCTTTTGAACATACTGAATGATTTTGATGGTGATGTCATTTTCGCCACCAATTTTATTTCAAATTACGACGCAGCCTTCATGAGACGGATATCAAAGCATGTGCGATTCTGCTTGCCTGATCTGAGAGTAAGAAAGTTGCTGGTACAGAAATATATTCCTCAGGCCATGGCTGGAATTGATTATGACCGGCTTGGAAATATCTCGGATGGCTTGAGTGCAGCAGATATAGAGAATGCAACATTAATGGCTGCTTTTTCTGCGGTATCTGATGGTCGTGTTGTTATGTCAACACACGACATTGAATTGCAAATGAATGCAGTCAAGAATAGTAAAATGAGTAACTCGCCGCAAGCTGAATTGCTAGCACAGCGGTATGTTTCTGAAGAATATGTTCATAAACAACTTGGAGTAAATTGATGATACCATTGCTTTTGTTGGGCGGTTTGTTGGCTGGTGCTGCAGTAGTCGTGGCCGTAACATTCTGGGATAAAATAAAGCAATTTCTCAAGTCTGCCTTTGAAAAAGTCAAGCAGGTAATATCTGCGACCATTGTCGGTGTTGCCGCATTTGTTGAAAGTAATAACTGGCGAGAGGGTGTAAAGGCATTTTATAAATTCTACTCCAAAGATAAAAATGGAATGTGGCAGGAGACAGTCACAACAAAAACCATTGCTGCAGAAGATGTTCCCGAAAATATCAGGAGGAAGGGAGAAATTACCAATATGCCTGTTGATATATCTCAAACTTTGGAGTTGGAGTTAGCATGAAAAAAGAAAATGCCATCCGTACGCCTGTTTTTGACTTTCTTGTTGACAAAGCAGTTGCGGCTGTTGAATTAAGCAATGTAATCATAAAAACCAATCAGGCCGGCTTTGAGGATTATATAAATAAAAAAGCTGCTGAGCTGGATGCTTACATTGTCAAGCAAGAGGAAGAGTGGAAGCTGAGCTATGTTGCCGGCGAAGTAAGTCTCAACCTTGTCGGTGAAGAGGAGTTTTTTTTAAAGGCCCAGTTTTACTTTAAAAACGGTGCCGGAGAGTGGGTTAAAAAAGAAGTGTCAGGCAAGACTCTGAGGCTTGATTGGGAGTTCACCCCTGATTGTCAGAATTCACTTTTGATAAACAAAACGGTAAAATTTGAATACGAGAGGCCTGTTGATTAATGGCGTACTTGATTGGGATTGGCATTTTGTTTTTTATTTTCACCAATCCGGCAAAATTTTTCAAGCAACTGTTTGGTCTGGCAGTGTTGGGACTCTGCATCTGGTTGGCTTTTGTATATACGGCAAATTTTTTCATGATAGCAGGAGGTATTGTTGGGTTCATCCTTCTGCTTGGCATGTTCGCTGAGTGGTCATTGTTGCGGGGTATCAAAAAATTATTGAAAAAAAAAGATGTGGTAGGAGTGGTGGAGTTTTTTTTGAAGAAAGACTCTGGTGACAAGAAAACCCTTGTAGAGTTTCTGTCAAAATCCCGGGAAAACAATAATTTGTTGAAGTACATTTTTTTCAAGGATTTTTTTCAGTTTGCAAGCGCACGAGGCAGTGGGGGGCAGTTGATTTTTGAAATGGTTGATTTTGAAAAGCACACAAAATCTATCTGGACAGAGTCATTGCCATCATTCAATTACAAGATGATAACTGATGAGCTGGAAAGGTTTTATCCAGACTGGACTGTTTCAGTCCAGAGCCTGATGGATCAAGGAGCAAGGAAAAGGGTCGATTTGATCAAGCTGGAATGCAAAGCTTTGGAGAGCAAGACGATTGTTATCGACATGGATGAAGACTGATCCTCAATATGAGAGCTGACAATTTTTCTCCGGTTGTGCGGGCTTTGTTTGCGGTGGGTTTTACAAGGGTTAGTTTATTTCCTTGAATGTAAATGTTTTTCAAGTGCGACACATGATGTCGCATGACAACCTTACATTGGCGTGACTGATTGAATAGCGAGTCACTTCATGAACCATGCCAGACATTCAGGAAACGCCATGAACAACAAGCTTAACTCTCATTGCCTGCCCCCTATTGGGTGGGCCTTTGCTGTACTACTTTGCATTCAAGCGCTGAGGAGAAATCATGCCTGTCCCCCTCGGTCGCAGCAAAGTCACATGTCGCCGTTGTAATTGGAAGTGCGTGGTATTTATTCCAGGTGACGCCATCCCCCGCGGTGCCATTCCCCAGCGCTGCCCGTGCTGTGGTGGTGAGCAGATAACACTTGAAAAATTCCGTTCCATTCGTGACATGCCAGTTTTGCTGTCTGATACATTAAAGCGATTGTTTGACTGATCACAGTGGATTTGTTGCCATGTCCATTATTCCTGCAATCGAATCAGTCTTTGCAGATTTGAATTTCAGAAGATATCACCATGCAGAATGTTGTTTTTGAAGTGCCTGCAGAAAATATTATTGGTCTTGCTACCGGTAGGTTGCGTCGTATTGGCCCTGTCATTCGTGAAACAGAAACTGGCCGAATTGTTAATTACATGCGAGAAACATCGGTACTGCCTGTGCAGAATGTGCATTTGGCAAGTGGAATGGTACCTCAGCTACAGAATATGCTGGCACTGGCATCTCCAGTCTTGCCGCTGTTGAATTTGGGTGCCACGATGGCATTTGGTGCTGCCACACTCTCCAAATTGGGCAAAATGGATCGTAAGCTGGATCGTATCGAACAGAAGATCGACATTATTGATGCAAAGCTTGATGAGCTTTCGGCAAAATAAACCGGATTGAATGGGCTGTTGATGTTGGCTTTGCGTCAACGCTGCGTTCTTTGGGTGTGCTGGAGCGTTATGCTGAGGCAAGTATTAACGGCAAGCTGACCGCTGCAGCACAGGCAGCCTGGTCCGCGCAGTTTCTGGAGCCGGAGAGTACACAACGCATGGTCCGGATTGAAAATGCACTCGCCAATGCAGGAGAAGCTACCGAGCAATTGGCACTGCTTGTTTATGGCATGCTTGAATCTGCGCTGATGCAAATTCGCAAGTCCCGTACAAAAAAAGCAAGCCTGAGCGTGGGAGAAGATGCTGTAAGCGCATTGCAGAGGATGCGCCAGTTGATTGTAGCCTGCAGTGTGCGTGCAAACATATTATGTGAATCGGGTGATATCTACACGGCAGCACAATTGACCAAGGGGCATGCAGATCGCCTGAGTGGCATTCTGATGGAAATGGGTCAGGCTTATCTGGGGATTGGTTCCCAGAGCGCGTATCAGCTTCTGATTGATGGCAAGTTCCTCGAAGTAATGCCAGCTGAACGGCTAGACCGCTGGGTGATGCGCTTTGACCCGTAGTTGGGAGGCATGGCCGGCCTGCTGGATGTGGTAAGGGCAAGTGGCCATTTTGATAATGCGCTTCCAGAAAATATGGGGCGTATTCGTTATTTTGGTGCGGAGCGAATAGAAGCACCAAAGACCAGAAAACCGGATGGAAATCAGGTCAGTTTCTTTGATCTGGTCGATGGATGCTGGGAGGATCTTGACCGGTTGAGTGGTAGCGCACTTGAAATGGAATCGGTCGTCAACGGCGCAGGCTCCTGGCAAGCTCATCTGGAGTTGCTATGGCTTGAAACAGTACCGGATGAGGCAACAATCGCCTGGTTTTCCTGCGCACATCAAGAGCATCTTGCTGCATGAAATACAAGAACAGGCCAGTGTATTGACTACGCTACATGGCTGGCCTGTTTGAGTTAGTGCTGGTATGCACATCTGCGGAAACAGGCAAGACTCAACTGCACTGCAGTCCCGATCATGAAATACATCCCGCATTTGCAGGCCCTGGCCAGCGTCACCTGCTTCGCGGCGGATCTGCCGGACCGCAGCATGACCCCCGGCGCTATCAACCCGGACATCACCCAGGACAACATCTAGCAAACCGTGTGTGTGAAGGGCTTTACCAAGACCATCCGCCCGCCGGCCAGCTACACCAACAAGCTGAAGAAAGCGCAGATCCAGGACTATGGCTACGCCAACACCAACCCCAAAGACTACGAAGAAGACCACCTTTTTTGGACCCTTGCTAACGATTAGCATCAAAAATATACTTTAAATACAAATAGATACGAATAGTAACGAAATGGCTGTGTTGAGATGGTTAACCCTCGGTCCATGAGGAGCGGGACAAGCCACAAGCTCCTCGAGGGAAGTCTAAAAGCAAAGTCCAATTTGCCATTAAGAACCCTAATGATGTCGAATTGCCCGCCCCCGATGCGGTCGACCCCTTAAAGGGGTTTGGTACGCCAGAGCTTCGAAAAAAGGTTGAGAAAGCAGTTGAGTGTGCTGTCATTGAGCACTTCAAGGCAAAGGAATAGACTCATCTGAGTACACTGCTGAAAAGATGCCGTTCATTTTGCTAAATTTTAAAAGTCGACTAACTAACTGCTAATAAACCACTTGTGCCATCAATCAGGAGTTGAAATCCATGGCCGAACTGCCAAATGACATTGAGTTAAAGTTTGCTGCCCATTTTATATGGGGTGGTGTGGAAATCCCTGTTTGGTTCGCGACCTATCATAATGGCCAATCTTTTTGCCCACCCGTGGTGTTTCTCGATTCGATGCCGGAAACGCTCCAAACGATCTTCATGCAGTGGCTGGATGCACGGCATCTATCCATAACCATGCCTCCAAGACTCTCTAAATCCGGCCGAGCTTACTTCCTTGATGACGTTCAGTCTGCCATCGAAGGAGCTGGTATGGGGGGGGATTGAACTGGTAAGCCAGCGAGGTTCGTAGGTAACAACTGGCGATGTCCACCCAGCACGTACCTTCTTCTTCTGACGCATTCCTGTATACATGACTGGTAGTATTCGGGTGGGTATTACTGTTTGGTGAGTTCAGCGTTGATGGATTGAGCCTTTCCCTGTGCTAATAGCACACCCCAGAACTTCTTGATCTCGGAACCGCGAGTCAGTATCAAAAGCCTAGTCTCTTCGCTAGTGTGATTGAATCTCCCCGGCTTCTCTAGACACTCTTGAGCCGTTGGAAATATTGCTTCTCAAACCCTACCAGCGATAGCCAGTTTGCGGAACCATGCTGGCGTTTCGGGTTGTAGAACATCTCGATGTAATCGAAGATATCCCGCCGGGCCTCCTCCCGGTCGTGATAGGTTTTACGCTGGATGCGCTCCCGCTTCAGCAACTGGAAGAAACTCTCCGCCACGGCATTGTCGTGGCAGTTCCCGCGCCGACTCATGCTGGGCACCAAGCGATGGGCCTTCAAAAAATCCTGCCAATCGTAACTACTGAACTGACTTCTCTGGTCCGATGCACGAGCACCTCCTGCTTTGGCTGGCGTCGCCATACCGCCATCAACAAGGCATTCAGCACCAGCTCTCTATCGATACGTGACTGTATCGACCAGCCAATCACCTGCCACGAGAACAGGTCCAGCACCACCGCCAGATAAAACCACCCCTCAGCTATGGCCGACCAACTGACGATGTGTCCACCTAGTCAGGCCGCAGTTCGGCCAAAGCAGTCCTTCGCATGCCAGATGAAAAATGACTGCTTTCACTTTGGAAGCAGCCATAAAAGTATCTAGATAAACTATAGGAGATTCAGGCAGCAAGAAGTTTGATTAACGAGAGCCTGAAGTTGAAGCATAAATGCGTTGCCCTGAATGCTCCCGCCATCCGGGCGTCTAGCGGTGCCTGTCGCTTTTTACTGCTTGTTCATGCTCGTAGCTCACCAGAATATTCATCAACATGGTAGCCATGGTGGGTGTCAGCTTGGCAAAGCTCTGCGACCGGTAAGCGGCACTGATGGCGTGAAACAGCGTGCGGCTTTCGCCAGACAACTGACACAGATCGCGCAGGGTAAACAAGCGGATATCATAGCGAGAGCCCATCAGCAGCCAGAAACCTGCCAGCATGGCCCCGTCCCGACTGCCATCCATCGCATTGATCCGTGCCAGAATTTCGTTTTCTGTCATGTCCGTACCAGCCTTTTGTTCAAGACGCCGGTGCATTGCTCATGCCGCTACCGGAATAGCCGGTGTGGTCGACGGCAAGGTGGGGCTGCCGGCCACGCCCAGCGCCAGCACGGCTGGATTCATGCTGTCCACCATGGCGCTAGGAATCAGAATAGTGGTTCCTCGCTCCTTGGTGGTCTCGTAAATGATGTTCATAGCCCGCAACTGCAAGGCTCCGGGCTGCTGCTGATAGATGCGGGCCGCTACGACAAACTGACTGGCAATTTCCGCTTCGGCCGCGCCGAGGATGATACGCGCCTGCTTTTCGCGCTCCGCCTGCGCCTGTCGGGACATTGCATCCTGTAAGGCTACCGGGATGGCTACGTCTCGCACTTCGACAGAGCTAACGGTAATGCCCCACTCGCTGGTTTTCTGGCCGATGTCCGTGCACAGTTGCTGGTCTGCTGCACGTCGGTCAGACAATAAGGCGGCCAGCATGGAAGAACCAATCATCTCGCGCAAGGATGTCTGGGCAACACGGTCGATGGCCTGCTGGAAATCGGTAATCGCCAGCGCAGCTTTCTGTGCATCGTGCACATGCCAGAAGATGATGGCATCTACATTGACCGGCACCGTGTCGCGCGTCAGGGCCTGCTCGGCGTTGAAAGCGGTGGTCTGGATCCGCACATCGATGATGGCTACCACACTGTCAATCACCGGGAGGATGACAAACAGGCCCGGGCCACGCACCCCCTGCAGCTTGCCGGCGCGCAGTACCACGAATTTCTGCCAGGTATTGGCCATTTTGAGCGACATGCCCGTCACAATGGCGGCCAGCCAGAAGAGGGTAGCCAGCCAGCTGCTACCCAGCATGCCGATGCCCGCACCCGCGGCCAGCAGGCAGATAACAATGAAAAAGGTAATGGGGTTCACGCTGATGCTCCTACAAGGTTACCGGCCATATGCCGAAGGAAACCGGACAGGACATCATCAGGGGTGGGGCCGCACATGTCGGTGCTGCAGCATACATAGCGGACAGATTCGCTAGCGGTAGCGAGTGTGCGCCGGCTAGGGTTCTGGCTGTGGTGAGGGCATGTTTTCCCATACCCGTGCCTGCTGCCACTGCTGCATCCAGGTACTGACGGCGCTGGCTGGCATGGGCCTGGCGATCCCGTATCCCTGACAGTAGTGGCAATCCAGTTGCAACAGCATTGCACCATGCGCCAGGGTTTCCACCCCTTCGGCAATCACTTCGCGGTTGAAGGCACGCGCCAGCCGGATGATGCTGTCCACGATATTGCGGTCTTCCGGGCTGTTCAGCATGTTGCTGACAAAGCTCTGGTCAATCTTCAGCATGTCCACCGGCAGATTGCGGAAATAGGACAGCGAAGAATAACCGGTACCAAAGTCGTCCAGCGCAAAGCGGATGCCATGTGCGTGACAGGTCAGCAGCGTCTGTATCGACTGGGCTACCTTTTCCAGCGCTGCTGTTTCCAGCAATTCCAGCCCCAGCTGTGCCGGCGACAACAGTGGAAAGCGCGCTAGTTGCTGCAGTAGTTTGTCGGCAAAGTCTTGCTGCTGCAGCTGGCTGGCACTGATATTGATGCTGACATCCAGCACCATACCTTGCTGCCGCCAGTGTTCCATTTGTTGCAGCACCTGGCTGACCACCCATTGGCCCAGCACCAGTTCGGCATTGCTGCCTTCCAGCACTTGCAGGAAATTTTCCGGGGTCAGCAAACCCAGCTCCGGGTGTTGCCAGCGCAGCAAGGCTTCCAGGCCAGTCACCTGGCCATCGCGCAAGTCCACCTTGGGCTGGTAGTGTAGCAATAGTTCCCCTTGTTCCAGCGCGCTGGTCAGCCGGGACAGCTGGTGGTGGTATTCCCGTATCAGTTGATCCCGGGCCAGATCGTAATAGTGGTAGCGGTTTTTGCCGGACTGTTTGGCCAGATACATGGCCTGGTCGGCATGGCGCAGCAAGGTGTCATTGTCGGAATCATCATATGGATAAACCGTTACCCCGATGCTGGCGGTGATCCGCACCAGGCGGCCGGCCAGCAGCTGTGGGGTGCTAACGGCTTGTAGCACGCGATCCAGCACCTGGCGGTACTCTGCGTCATCGGCCATGTCGGTCAGCAGCAGCACAAATTCATCTCCCCCCAGCCGGGCAATGATGTCGTTGGCCCGCAGCGCCAAGCGCAGCCGATCGGCGGTATCCACCAGCAACTGGTCGCCGGCCTCGTGTCCCAAGCTGTCGTTGATCGGCTTGAAGCCGTCCAGGTCCAGATAACATACCGCCAGGTGCTTGCCGGTGCGCTGCGCCCGTTGAATGGCCAGATTCAGCCCCTCGGTCAGCAGGCGCCGGTTGGGCAGGCCGGTGAGCAAATCGTAATTGGCCATGCGGGTAAGCTCGTCTTCTTTCTGCTTGAGCTGGCTGATGTCGGAAAAGAAGCCGATATAGTGCCGTGCGCTACGGCAGGCACCGGGGGGTTCTCGCAGCAAAGTCAGAAACAGGCGGGCAGGATAGGATGAACCATCACGGCGCAGGCAGCTCAGCTCGCCGTGCCAGCTGCCCTCACGGCGCAGTACGCGCAGCCACGACCTGGGCTGCAAGCCTTCCACGCCCTTGCTGGCCAGCATGGCTACACGCAGTCCAAGGCTTTCGCTGGCGGTAAAACCGGTGATAGCGGTAAAGGCCGGGTTGATGTCGACAATGCGCATGGCACCATCGGTGATGACAATGCCTTCGTGGCTATGGCTGAACACACAGGCAGCCAGCCGCAGTGCCTCGTTGGAATGCGTCAGTTCTTCGTTTTGCATTTCCAGCTCGATCTGGTGCACTTGCAGCTCGTGGAGCAGGCGTAAGGGGTCTGGCGTCCCGTGCAAATGGGCCGGCATGGCTTGCAGCCGCTGCTCGGCTCGCTGGCGCAAGGTTGCGGCGTCTTGTTTTGAACGGGATTTGACCATCAGCGCTTACTCCAGGTGTTGTTGCAGGCGTGCTTCCAGGCTGGCGATCTCCGTCGTGTCGATGAAAGTGATCACGATGCCGTCAATCACGTTATCCAGTCGGCGATACGGCATGATGCGTACGCGGTACCAGCGGCCACTGCGGCTATGGACCCGTTTTTCGGCAAAGACCAGGGTTTGCAGCACTTTGGCCGCATCGTCTAGCAAGCGGGGGTATTCCAGTTCGCTGCGGATGTCGGACAAAGGGCGGCCGATATCGCCGGGAATGAACTTGAACAGCGCGGTAGCATGGCTGGTAAAGCGCCGCAGCCGCATCTCGCCATCCAGAAACACCGTGGCAATCTCCGTGCTGTTCAGCAGGTTGTTCATGTCATTGCGTTCCCAGGTCAGGTCGTCCAGCTTGGCCTGCAGCTCGGCATTGATGGTTTGTAGTTCTTCGTTCAGCGATTGAAGCTCCTCGCGCGAGGTGGTCAGCTCCTCGTTGGTGGCTTGCAGCTCCTCGTTGCCGGATTTGACTTCTTCCAGGGCAATTTGCATGTCTTCTTGCATGGAGCGCAGCAGCTTGCGGTTTTGCTCCAGCTCCTGCTCCAGCATCAGCTCGCGTTCGCTGACCGACGCCCGGCGTCGTGCTTTGGCCTTGGGCTGCGGTGCCTCGGTAAACACCACCAGCAGCCGGCCTTGCAGCCCTTCGGGCTGGCGGATCAGCTGTACCGTCAGATGAAAGTGGTGCGGCGTGCCAAATCCATCCACCTGCAAATCATTCACCTGCACCAGCTCCACACCGGACTGCGCTTGCAGAATGGCGGTATTCAGTGCACTACCCAGACCGGCGCGTGCCATGGCATGGATATTCACATTCACCTTGCCGGCTGCGGGTTCCAGGTATTTGCCCACCCGGCCGCTGATATACAGGATATCGCCGTCGCTATTGATCAGGACGGCAGCAGGGGCGTAATTCTGCTGGATGAGCTGGTCGGTCTGGTATTCAAGGCTTTTTCGATAATCTGGCATTGTTTCTTCAATAGTCAGCAACGATCGGGGCTGTGTCCGCAGCGGAAACTCCAGTGCACGGCCACTGCTGGCACTGTCGCTGCGGGTGAAAATGCGGTTTTTCTTGTCCAGCGGTAAAAACAGGTTGGAAAACCGTCCGGTGGTTTCCGCGCTGCCCAGCACCAGAATACCCCGGCTGCACAAGGCGTAATGAAACAGCGGCAGCAGCTTGTCCTGCAACACGGTATCCAGATAAATCATCAGATTGCGGCATGACAGGATATCCAGCCGGGTAAAGGGCGGATCGGAAATGATGTTCTGCGTGGCAAAAACAATCATGTCGCGGATGCCCTTGCTGACCCGGAAGTGATTATCCTCGGCCACGAAGTAGCGTTCCAGCCGCTGGGCCCCCACATCGGCTGCCATGCTGCACGGGTAGACGCCACGCCGGGCAAGCTGGATGGCATCGTCATCAAGGTCCGTGGCATAGATTTGCAGGCTGAATTGTCCTGCAGGCTGATGTACTAACAGCGACTCGCGAAACAGGATGGCCAGCGAGTATGCTTCCTCGCCGCTGGAGCAGGCCGGCACCCAGGCGCGCAATGCCTTGCCTGCCGGGTAGAGGGCAAACAGGGCCGGCATGGCCACGTCGCGCAAGTACTCCCACACCGCCGTGTCGCGGAAGAAGCGGGTGACGCCGATGAGCAGCTCCTTGAGCAGCAAGTCGCGCTCTTGCAGATTGGCACGAAAATGCGCGGCATAAGCCTGCAGGTTTTCCAGCTGCAACAGGGCCATGCGCCGCTCAATGCGGCGATTCAGGGTATTGGGCTTGTAATGGGAAAAATCATTACCGGTATGTTGCTGCAGCAGGCTGATGATTTCGCGCATGGCCTGTTGTGGGTCGGACAGGGTCAGCCCTGTGGCCGGGCTGTCGTCCTGCCAGCCTGCGCATTGCTCAGCCAACAGCAGGGGCAGCCGTTCCGGTGCGGCGATGAAGTCCACCACGCCACGGTCAATCGCGCTGCGCGGCATGCTGTCGGCGCGGGCGGTTTCCGGGTCCTGGGCAAAGGTCAGTCCGCCGCAGGCCTTGATTTCCTGCATGCCCAGCATGCCATCCGCGCCCATGCCGGACAGAATCACCGCCATGCTGCGCTTGCCCAGCCCGTGTGCCAGCGTGTGAAACAGGTGGTCGATCGGCAGCCGCTGTCCTGCCGCTGGCGGCGACAGATAAAGGCAGCCACTCTCAAAACTCAGGGTTTTGTTGGGCGGAATGACATAAATGCAATCGGGCAGAATCGGCGTGCCGTGACTGGCCTCATGCACGGCCAGGCGGGTATGGCCTGCCAGCAGTTCCGGCAGGATGCTGGCGTAGTCGGGGGCCAGATGCTGCACGATGACCAGCGCCATGCTGTTGCCTGGCACAATGCCGGCCACAAATGCTTCCAGCGCCTCCAGCCCGCCGGCCGAACACCCGATGCCAATGATGGCAAGCGGCGGGCGGGCAGGGGGCGCTAGTGGTGATTCCGCATGGGCAGGAGCCGTCGAGAGAGAATTTTTCATCACGTTTTTCTGTGCAGCACACTGCACGCCAGACAGCCCGGGGCAATATGACACCGGGCAGTGCCTTGCACCCTACTCTCTATTACTCGAACTACGGAAAATTTTCGCATTGCAGCATCCAATTATGGTCGGTCTACGCGTTGCCGGTTTATCCGGTGTGCCGCAGCAGGGTTTTTGCTGGCGGTGCTAAACCAGCCGGGCAAGATTGCGCGCAAACAGCACATAACAGCTGCAAGCCGCCAGCTGCAAGCCGGCCCGGTTCAGAATGCTGACCACACCACGGTGATAGCCAATCAGGCCCTGGCGCTGTAGCTGGCCAGCCGCCTGCGTGATGCCAACCCGGCGCACGCCCAGCATGTCGGCCAGCATTTGCTGCGTGAAATGGATTTCATCCCCAGGCAGGCGGTCGTGTGCCATCAGCAGCCAGCAGGCCAGTCGTGGCTTGATCTGGTGAAAGTGGGCGCAGGCGGCAGACAGCGCCAGTTGCTGATATGTGGCATAGAGATAGTGCTGGCTCAGCCGGGTTAGCGGGGGGCTATGTTGCAACGCATGCCAGAACCCCAGATAGCTCAGCTGCAGCCCCCGCCCGGCTTCCATGACTGTGGCCTGCAAGGGGGAGCGGGCCTTGCCCAATACCAGGCCGGCACCCAGCATGCCCTCATTGCCGAACATGCCGGCCGCCACGCCATGATTACCGGCACAGGCCTGCACCACCACCAGCCCGGACAACGGGAAATACACCTGATTGCCACCATGGCCGGGCAGGCCCAGACGAGTGGCCACCGGTAATGCCGTTTCCTCGCATAGTGCTAGCAGTTGGCGGCGATCGGCAGGCGGCAAACGCTGCAAAATACAATTGTGTGGCTGAGCCATGTTTCCACTCCGCGCCGTAAGCCCGGCGGTGATCTGGCGGCCCGGTATTGAGCGCCATCGCCAGCCTGCGCGAAGCAGCAAGCGCTGACTGTCTGTTACCGCGCTTAGCACGCCGCCCATCCACGCCGGATTTTACCGCAGGCCAGGCCAATGTTTGCCAACGCACATACGGGCGCATCACGGCGGCCACAAAATAGGGCAGACGGAAATACATTTCCGTCTGGTCTGCCGGATTCCACTGCTGCTGCCCTTGCTGCTGGATGAGGCAGGCCCACATTTGCACTGTCCGGGCGGGGATCAAGCCCCTTTCCCGTCAGCCACCATCATGACCCGTAGCGGAGAACATTCATGAGCACTACGCATCAGCCATTGCCCTCATTCAGCCAGCCTGTTGTGGGGCTGGGCCTCAAATTTATGGCCATTTCCCTGGACTGCGCAGAGAAAATCGTCCACTTCAATCTGGCCTTGGGCCGAGCCGGGATGGACACCTGCGCCTTGTCGATGAAAGAGCTGACGGTTCCTGCCTCGCCGGAGGAAACCATAAGCAAAATCAGCAAGATCACCAGCGACGCCTCCAGCAAGGTCATGCACTGCTCAAGCGAGCTGTGTAGCGACCTGTCCAAAAACCATGAAAACCTGTGCACGCTGACCGAGCATCATTTCAGCTCCTTGCGCAGTGCATTGTCCGACCTGCCTGCCGCTGAAGGCAGCAAAAAGAACACCGTCAGCACGGTTCTGTAAATCTTGCACTCAGCCTGGCCCGGCTCATGCTGTGCCGGGCTACTGGTTTTTTACCGTGGCCGACATGGCGGCAGCAAGCGCTCATACTCTTTTTTTACCACCGCATAGCACTCGCAAGTACGGCTTTCCAGCGCCGGGCGATTCAGCACCTTGATATGGCCACGGGAATAACTGATCACCCCCTCGCGCTGTAGATTCAGCGCCGCATTGGTAACCCCCTCGCGGCGCACACCCAGCATGTTGGCAATCAGCTCCTGTGTCATGCACAGCTCATTGCCCTGCAGCCGGTCCAGGCTGAGCAGCAACCAGCGACACAGCTGCTGATCCAGCGAGTGGTGCCGGTTGCATACTGCGGTTTGCGACATCTGGGTAATCAGCGCCTGGGTATAGCGCAGCAGAAGATGCATGAAGGGCAGCGAGCGGTCGAATTCCTGGCGGATGATTTTTGCCGGCAGGCGGTAGCCACTTCCTCCGCTCTGGACCACCGCTCGGCTGGGAGTGGACTCTCCACCCATGAACAGGGCAATGCCGACAATGCCTTCATTGCCCACCACGGCAATTTCGGCGGAATCGCCATTCTCCATCACATAAAGCAGTGAAACGATGGCCGTCACCGGGAAATACACGTGACTCAGCGTGTGTCCAGACTCGTATAGTGTCTTGCCCAGCGGCAGCTCCACTTTTTCGAGAAAGGGCTTGATGTGTAACAGCTCGGTATCGGGCAAGACCTCGAGCAGGCCATTACCCAGGCAAGTATCCATCAGTCACCTCCGCAGATTAAATCGTTTAATTCAATCTATATAAACATAATCTAAAAATTGGCCGATGTATGTACCCCAGCGAACATAGCGCAGGACGCAGCCGGCCCAGCCTGCCGTTCACAGCTGCGCCAGCTATGTGCGTCAACCGACAGACGGCCTCGCCAGCCATGCCAGACCATGAGCACTCAACGACGAGGAGCAGCAATCATGATCAAGACCGACACCCAACTCCAGGCAGATGTAACGGCCGAACTGCAGTGGGACCCACAGATCAATGCCAGCCATATCGGTGTACAGGCCAGCGATGGCGTCATTACCCTGAGCGGGCATGTGACTGACTTCAACCAGAAATGGGCCGCCGAACATGCCGCGCTGCGAGTGGCTGGCGTGCAGGCCATCGCCATCAAAATCAGCGTGGAACTGCCCTGGCCGGACAAGCGCAACGACAGCGATATCTCCGGTGCTGCCGCCCATGCGCTGCAACTGGTGGGAGTGCTCAAGGGCCACGCCATCAAGGTGATGGTGGAAAATGGCTGGATCACCCTGTCCGGTGATGTCGAATGGGATTTCCAGCGCAGGGCTGCCACCAGGCTGCTGCGCCACCTGACCGGCGTCACCGGCATCAGCTGCGAAATTGCCCTGCGCAGCAAGCTGGTTAGTGCGGCCATCAAGGAAGAAGTGGAAGCCGCGCTCAAACGGCGTGCCATTCATGATATCGACAGCATCACCGTGAGCATTTCCGGGCCGGATGTCATTCTGGGTGGCACCGTACACAGCTGGTCGGAGCGGGCACTGGCCAACCATGCCGCCGCCAGCATGCCCGGCGTGCGCAATGTCATCGACAAGATAGCCGTACTTATCTGAGGGTGACGGCGCGGGATCGCCAGCTGCCGGCACAGAATTTATTTCGCGCTATGCCGGTTAGCGCACAGATGACCCTGCGCCAGGCGCGCATGGTGGAGTGGATGCCGGGTGAACTCACCCGACACAATCAGCAAGACCTAGAGGTACAAGCAATGACATCAATCACCGAAAAGCACGACACCGCAAAACCTGTCGATAGTACTAACAGCAAGGCCAATGCCGGTATCACCAGCACCGGCCCGGTATTCAGCCAGAAGGGCAATACCGTTGAATCTGCCAAGGACGTCACCAAGGACGCCGCAGGCAAAGAGCCCGGAAACATGCAGGGCAAGGCAGCGGACAGCACCAAGGCCTGAGCCGCGCACCGCACTAGCGGGCTCGCCTGCTTCTAAGCCAAGGCAGTCCGCCATGAACACCCCGGCCTGCCCTGTTGCACCAGCCTGGTGGTAATAAGCTGCCTGTCAATTCCATCCCGGAGTTGATGGGCATTTTGCATGATGGCGGGTAGTGGGTACTGGACAGGGTACGGGCCAGCCGCCACCGCCCGGTTAGACGGAGCCAGCTTGATGACGACTTCCCAACGCATGGAAAGCGACAGCTTTGGCAGCATCGCCATCCCCGCCGATGCCCTGTGGGGGTCGCAAACCCAGCGCTCGCTGCAACACTTTGCCATTTCAAACGAAACCATGCCGCCCGCGCTGATCCATGCCCTGGCCGCCGTCAAGCGCGCCGCCGCACAGGCAAACAGTGAGCTGGGCCTGCTGGACGCCAACAAGGCCACGGCCATCATGGCTGCCTGCGATGCCATATGCGCCGGTCAGCATGAGCGGCAGTTTCCGCTGTCGGTCTGGCAAACCGGCTCCGGCACGCAAAGCAATATGAACATGAACGAAGTGCTGGCCAATCTGGCCAGTTTGGCGCTGGGTGGCCTGCCTGGCCAGCCCACCGAGCTGCACCCCAATGACGACATCAACAGGGGGCAGTCATCCAACGACGTATTCCCCACCGCCATGCACCTGGCCGCCGTACTGGGCCTGACCCGGCAACTGCTGCCGGCACTTGGCACGCTGTGCACCATGCTACAGGCTAAAGTGCAGGCCTACGCCCAGCTGATCAAGATTGGCCGCACCCACCTGCAAGACGCCACCCCGCTGACCCTGGGCCAGGAAATATCAGGCTGGGCCGCACAACTGCAGCATGCCGAACAAGCCGTGCAAAACAGCCTACCCGCACTCTGCCAGCTGGCCATCGGCGGCACCGCAGTGGGCACCGGGCTCAACACCCACCCGCAGTTTGGCGACCGGGTAGCCGCCATCCTGGCAGCACAAACCAGCCTGCCCCTGCGCAGCGCAGACAACAAATTTGCCGCCCTGGCCGGGCACGACGCCATGGTGGTGGCCCACGGCGCACTGAAAGCACTGGCCACCGCGCTGATGAAAATCGCCAACGACATCCGCTGGCTGGCATCCGGCCCGCGCTGTGGCCTGGGCGAACTGATGTTGCCGGCCAACGAAGCCGGCAGCTCCATCATGCCGGGCAAGGTCAACCCCACCCAGTGCGAGGCCGTCACCATGCTGTGCTGTCAGGTGATGGGCAACGATGTGGCGCTCACCATCGGCGCAGCCTCTGGCAACTTCGAGCTGAATGTCTTCAAGCCGCTGATTGCCCACAACTTCCTGCAAAGCCTGCGCTTGCTCAGCGATGGCATGCACAGCCTGGGCCAGCACTGCATTAACGGGCTGGAGCCAGACCGCCAACGCATCGCTCAGCTGCTGGAACAATCGCTGATGCTGGTCACCGCCCTCAGCCCGCACATCGGCTACGACAAGGCCGCCAGCATTGCCCACCACGCCTTGCAGACCAACTGCACGCTGAAACAGGCGGCACTGGAACGGGCCGGCATCAGCGCCTCCCAGTTCGACGCTTGGGTGCAGCCCGCCCACATGGTGTAAGCCACGGAGTAGACAATGACGTTTCGGCCGTTGATGAGTAAGTCGTTACCGCATCACCGGTGAATACCTAGATGGCGTTACGGAGTTGTCGAAGACTTCCGTGGATCGAATGCCAACTCCCGAGCCATTTGCTGATAGAGCGCTTGTGCGGACGGGCTGGTGGCGGAGGGCAATATCACGGCCAGTTCCAGATACAGATCGCCATCCGGCTGTCCCGGAATGCCGCGCCCTTTCAGCCTGATCTTGCGACCGTTCTGGGAGCCTTGCGGCAGCGTGACTTTCACCTGGCCCGAAGGGGTTGCGACATGGATGACCCCGCCCAGTGCCGCCTCCCAGGGCGTGACCGGCAGGGTCTGGAAGACCTGACGTCCCTCCACGCGATACTGCAGGTTGGGTATGAAATGGACCTCCAGATAGAGCTCCCCGGCTTTGTCACCCGCTTGGCCGGGGCTACCTTGTCCGGCCAGCCGGATGTGCTGACCTTCGGTTACGCCCTTGGGAATGCGGACGCTGAGCGTGCGCTCCTCCTTGTATACTTAGCCTTGGGTGTCGGTTTTCCACACGGGCGGCACGATATTGCGCTGACTCTCATGATAGGACTCGGCCAGGCTCAGGCTGATGCTGGCATGCAGATCTTTGCCTCGGCGAGGGCGGCCCTGTTGATGCCGCGCCTGGCTAAACAGGTTGGCAAAAAAGTCGCTGGGGTCTGCCATGTCATAATCGTGGAAGCCATCGTGCTCGGCATCGGCAAAGCCATGGTGCCAGTCTGGCGGCGGCTCAAAGTCCTGCCCGTCTTGCCGTCTGGCGAGCAAACGGTCATAGGCGGCGCGCTTGTCCGGATTGCCCAGCACGTTCTTGGCTTCATTGAGCTCCTGCATCCGGCTTTGGGCATCTGCGTTCTTGTTCAGGTCCGGATGGTGTTTGCGTGCCAGGCGGCGGAATGCTTTCTTGATATCGTCTGCCGTGGCGGTCTGCTCCAGTCCGAGTGTCTGGTAGTAATTCTTGAATTCCACGTCAACGTTCTCCTGCCGGTTGCCGGGCTGCTTGCTGCGGCATGGATGGTCCGCCGGGAATGGCTGTACGCAGCAACAGGATGATTCATTGACTTCGCGCCCTGCCTGGTGCGACTGGTTGCCTCTGCGCGATACCCGGCAGAGGGCAACGGGCTAGCTGTATGCCAGGTAGCCAGGCCATTAGCGTGCAGGGATTTGTCCGCCGTCATCGGAGAGTACCAGTTCCACTCGACGATTCTGCTGACGGTTCAGTACCGTGTCATTGGCGGCTACCGGATAAGACTCTCCATAGCCACGTACCATCATGCGACTGCGGGCAACACCCAGATCAGCCAGGGCTGAGCGCACCGCCATGGCGCGTCGTTCGGACAATTGCTGGTTGTGCTGCATGCTGCCGGTACTGTCGGTAAATCCTTCGATCATCACGTTGCGTTGCTGGTTTTGCTGCAAGATATCTGCCAGCTTCTGGGCGGTGGCAATGCCATTGCGGTTCAGGTCGGCCTTGTCCGTCAGAAACAGGATGTCGCCCAGGGTGATGACCATGCCGCGAGCGGTCTGTCGCGCCTGTAGTGCGCTCAGCTCGACGCGCAGTTGCTGGTTATTGGCTTCCACTTGCCGGGTATTGGCATTGGCCTGGTCGGCCTGGGCTGTGCGCTGTGCCAGCCGGGCTTGATCCATCTTGGCGGATGCATTGCCTACTTCGGCCTCGGCCATTTTCTGCTTGCTGATTTCCTCTGCCAGTGCCAGCTTTTGCTTGGCCAGATAAGCAAGGTTATTGATGGTATTGCTATCGTCATGGTGACTGGCCGAGGTTTGGGCCCGGGCGAGTGCTTGCCCGGCCTGGTTTAGCTCCAGCGGTGCATAGCGGGCGATATCGGGATTGCTCAAGGCTTGTTGATATTGCTGGTTGGTTTGTGCCAGCAGATCAGTACGGTTGGGGACATTGCTGCAGCCGGTCGCTACAGCCAGTACGACCAGCAAGGTCGGGCTGAAAAGTGCAGTTTTCATGGTGTATTCCTATTGGCCCCGCCATGGTAATAAGGGGGCCGAACGTAACAACAGGGGTCAGGGGGCGCTGCGCTGCAGTTCTTCATTCAACACACGGACATCATCCTGCAAGGCATCAACCGCTTGTCTGGACTTGGCCGAGTTTGCCTTGGCCTGCGCCAGCTTTGCGTCTGCCTCGGCCTCCCTGGCCAGGTCACGTGCCAGACTGTAGTCATGGTCGTGTAAGGCCAGGCGGGCCCGTTTCAGTTTGTCTCTGGCCTGACTCATTTCAACGGGGGCGTATTGGGTCCCCTCGGCACTTGTGGCTGCATCAACGGCGGCACCGGAAACAGCAACCTGATTGCTGGCAGGGACTTCCAGACTGCTGCATGCAGCGACGGTCAGCATGACAAACAGGCTGGCTGGTAATAAGGAAAATGACTTAACCATCATTATTTGCTCCCAAAATTATTAAAGCGGTTATTGGTAGTCATTTGTAATGGTTTGCTTGATGGGCTGTCGGTTCGCTATCGCACGTAGGTGGAAGTTTCTTGGTGTGTAGTGATTTTTCTATGAAGAGAAATTTCATTCCAGTGAATAGCGCTTTTTGTATTGAATGGGTTCAACTGGAATCGCAGCTTGTTTGCCTGATGCGTTGCTGGACACGGCTAAAAGAGTCGCCTGCATCGTGTGCGGGAGTGAATGCTGGGATCGGATATGGATGCTCCATCACCAAGGGCATCATGAGAGTGACTTGCTAACAAAACCAGAAAACCCTAATTCTGGATATATTGCGTAAGGCAGGCAAGGCGGCCATGTGGCGTACCGATTCTGCAGAGCGGGCACATCAGAATAAGTCAATCATTCAGACGGTGCTGAACGATATCCGCTCGGTATTGGGCGAAAGCAAGAAATGCCCTGCGACCAGCACTACTGGAGCGCAAGGCATACGTTTAATGCTTGTTTCAGGCAGTTTGCCAACTCGTCTGATTCGCTAGAACAGAGTGCGCCTTGGCAATGTCTTCCAGCGAGCCATGTACCATCAACACATACTTGTCTGCCTTGAGCGCTGACTCATACTTGATGGCTTCCTCGCCGCTGACACCGATGCGGGTGAGCGCAGCGCCCACGGCGGACAATCCGCCAATGATGACGGCACCTTCCACCCCGCCAACTAGCGCGGTCACCACCGGCCCGGCCATGGCCAGCAGGCCCAGCCCCGGGATCATGAACACCGCCGGTGCCAGCAACAAGCCCCACAAACCTCCCCAGAACGCACCGATGCCGCCCCAGGTTTTGATTTTGTCGCCGGTGCTATAAAACCCGACCGGGAATTCCTCGCTGTGATAACCCTTTCCGATCAAAGAAAGCTTTTTCACATCAAAACCAGAACGACTCAGAACTCGGATGGCCTCCTCCGCCTCCTGGTGGGTGTTGTAAACATAAACCGATGATTTTTCATGTTCCATGATGCATGTCCTTCATGGCCGGGCAACAAGACAATGCCGCCGTTGGTGGGTTCAGATGACAACGCGGATGTTGTCGATGACATTCCGCACCCCTGGCAGGCAGGCTGCAGCATGATTGGCCAGTGCGCGTTCAGACCAGCTATGGACTGTGCCGCCCAGGGTGATGTCCGGGCCATCGATACTGACGGTAATGCTGTTGATGTCTGCAATGGCGCGGCGCTTCAGTGCCGCTTCCACTTCGTCTTTCACCGCTAGCATCTGCAGCTTCGGGCGGATGTTGATGGTGCTGCTGACTCCAGTCACTCCGCTGACATGCCGGAGCAAGCGGATGGCGGCCTTGCGCTGGAAGTCCCACTCCACATCACCGGATAAGGTGACCCAGCCGTTCTCCACCATCACCTTGATGGATTTGCCGCAGCTTCCTTCCATCAACTGCAAGGCATTGGCTGTTGCGCGCGATACATCGGCATCACTGCGTTTGTCCGATCCGGGCAGATCAACGGCGATCTCTACTGCAATCGCCTGCACACCAACCACACGCTGGGTGGCTTTTTCAGCGGCCCACTTCTCGGCAAAGTTGGCGACATGGCCGCTCAGGGTAATGACGCCCTGATTGGCTTCCACTCCGATGTGGGTGGCGGTGACCGCTGGGTCCCATTTCAGTTCGGCCAGGACATCACTTTGCAACTGGGCATCATTCTTGATCATGACATCACTCCTTTGTATGAGAGGAGTAAAGGCTGAGCCGAACACGCAGATTGGTCTGTTGGCTAGCGCACACTGGAGGCATCGTTTGCATGCCGTGCTGGCCAATGGTCGCCGGGCTGCAAGGGCAGGGGCTGTCGGCTATGTATGCTTGCGCACAGAATATGCGGCATGCAGCTGACACGATGCCACTTCCTGCTTGGCCAGCGCCATCCGGCGGCCAGCATGGAAACGCAATACTCCTTGCAGGAGGCCACACCATGCACAGTGCCAGCTATTTACGCGAATTCTCCTTCGGACAGGGGCAGGTCGGTTTGTACTACGCCCTGCCTTTGCTGCAACAGCAGGGCTTTGGTGCCATCGCGCGGCTGCCGGTGTCCTTGCGGATCATGCTGGAGTCGCTGCTGCGTAATCTGGATGACAAGCAGGTGACCGAAGCCCATGTGCGCCAGTTGGCCAACTGGCAGCCACAAGCGGAGCGCAATACGGAAATCCCTTTCGTGGTGTCGCGTATCCTGCTGCAGGACTTCACCGGCCTGCCCTTGCTGTGCGATCTGGCGGCTATGCGTGATGCCACCACCCGCCTGGGGAAATCTCCCGCGCTGATCACGCCGAAGATACCAGTGCATCTGGTGGTGGACCACTCGGTGCAGGTGGATTTTTTCCACGAAGCAGATGCCTTGCAGCGCAACCTGCTGCTGGAATATCAGCGCAATGCCGAACGCTACCGTTTTATCAAATGGAGTCAGCACGCCTTTGCCAATCTGCAGGTCACACCTCCCGGACGTGGCATAGTCCACCAGGTGAATCTGGAGTATCTGGCATCAGGCTTGAGCCGAGATGACCGAATCCACTTTCCCGATACGCTGGTTGGTACCGATTCACATACCACCATGATCAACGGGCTGGGTGTGCTGGGCTGGGGTGTGGGCGGGATCGAGGCGGAGTCTGCCGCGTTGGGCCTGCCGGTATTCTTGCTGCAACCGGATGTGGTGGGCGTGCATCTGCACGGACATCTGCCGGCGGGGGTGACTGCTACGGATGTGGTGCTCACCCTGACCGCGCTGCTGCGCAAGTCGGGTGTGGTGGGTGCTTTTGTCGAATTTTTTGGGCATGGGGCCGCCCGGCTCACCGTGCCGGACCGTGCCACCATTGCCAATATGGCCCCGGAGTACGGTGCCACCGTGGCTTATTTCCCGCCCGATCATCAAACCGTTGCCTATCTGACGGCCACTGGCCGGGAGCGCGAACAGGTGGCTGCCTTTCAGGCGTATTTCCAGGCGCAGTACATGTTCGGCATGCCATGTCTGGGCGAGATCGACTACAGCCGCATCATCAACGTCAACCTGGCAGACATCGAGCCCTGCGTGGCTGGCCCGCGCCGGCCGCAGGATCGCATCCCGCTGCGTCAGTTGAAGCAAAGTTTCATGAGCACGCTGTTTGCCCCCGTCGAGCAGGGTGGGTTTGGCAAGGGCGGGGCGGTGGCAGCAAGTGAAATGTCGCCGCACCCGGCGCAAGCCAGGCAGCTGACGCATGGCGACATCGTGATTGCTGCCATTACCTCCTGCACCAATACCTCACATCCCGGCAGCATGCTGACGGCGGGCCTGTTGGCACGCAAGGCGGTGGCGCTGGGCCTGAAAGTGCCGAGCCACATCAAGACTTCGCTGGCCCCCGGTTCGCAAGTGGTGCGCGACTACCTGCACCGCGCCGGCTTGCTGGAACCATTGGCACAGCTGGGTTTTCAGCTGGTTGCCTATGGCTGTACCACCTGCATTGGCAATTCGGGGCCACTGGATCCGGTACTGGAGCAGCAGATTGCTCAGGGAGATCTTATCTGTGCCGCCGTGTTGTCTGGTAATCGCAATTTCGAAGCGCGCATTCATCCGGCGCTACGCGCTAACTTCCTGATGAGTCCACCGCTGGTCGTGGCTTTTGCCCTTGCCGGACGGATAGGCATCGACCTGGGAAGCGAGCCACTTGGCCAGGATGCACAAGGCAATGCCGTCTATCTGTCCATGCTGTGGCCATGCCAGCAGGAAATAGACAGCGCCATGCGTGATGCGGAAGACCCAGCAAGCTATCCACGCTTGTATCAAGTGCCTGACGCCTCCTTGTGGCAGGCGCTACCGCTCAACCCGCAGCAGTCCTACAGCTGGCCACCTTCCAGTTATATTGCCCGTCCGCCCTTTCTTGATGCGGTAGCGCTAGATGTGCTGCCGCCGCAGCAGGCAATACGGCAGGCCAGGGTGCTGGCGCTGTTTGGTGATTCGGTCACCACCGATCACATCAGCCCGGCTGGCAGTATTGCCACAGACTCCTGTGCCGGCCTCTATCTGCAGCAACTGGGCATTACGCCCGCAGACTTCAACAGCTACGGCTCGCGCCGGGGTAATCACGAGGTCATGGTACGTGGCACTTTTGCCAATATCAGGATACGCAACCTGATGTTGCCACCGGCTGCAGACGGCAGGCCGGTCACCGGCGGCCTGACCCTGCACCAGCCGGATGGCCAGCAAGGCTTCATCCATGATATTGCCCGGCGTTATCAGGCGGAGCAGGTAGCGCTGCTGATTATCGCCGGCAAGGAATATGGTAGCGGGTCAAGCCGGGACTGGGCGGCGAAAGGAACGGCGCTGCTTGGTGTGCGTGCGGTCATTGCAGAAAGCTTCGAGCGCATTCACCGTGCCAATCTGGTGGGCATGGGGGTGTTGCCGCTGCAATTCATGGCAGGGGACAGCAGCGCGTCACTTGGGTTGACTGGCAGGGAATTGTTCACGCTTGAGGGGCTGGAAAACACACTGCTTCCGGCGCAGCCGGTACAACTGCATATCGACTACCCTGATGGTACTTGCCGACGCTACACTTTGTTGTTGCGGGTTGATACCGCAACCGAGGCGGACTACTGCCGCCATGGCGGGATATTGCCCTTCGTATTGCGCAGCCTGTTAAGAGCTGCCGACAAACCCTTGTAGAGAGTCCGGGCCTCGGCAGCGCAGAGCAAGCTTGCCCATGGGGGGATGGATGAAGTGAAGCGCCGTCGGCACAAGCAGCGATCAGCCCGTGCCAGCAGTGCTTTCATTTCACCTCATGGCCAATCACGCCACCTACAGCAGCACCACCCACCGTGCCTGCCGCACTGCCACCGGTAAGGATGGCACCCACGCCAGCGCCGATGCCGGCACCAATGGCCGTATCCTTGCCGCGTTCCGACATTGAAGAGCAGCCAGCCAGTCCGGCCAGCAACAGGACTGCACAAAACCCGTTTCGCACTGCACCCATGAATCTCTCCTTGAGCCCGCTCTGCCGGCAACGTGCAGTTGCTGGCGTCGGCTGGCTCTGGAATGTGCCTCCACCCCTTGGTGGGGGCATTGATGTGGCAAGGCTAAATACGACGCCCTTGCAAGGCACGCACCACCACCACGATCAGCATCAACAGCAACAACAGGTGGATCAGCCCACCCATGGTGTAGGAAGTGACCATGCCCAGCGCCCACAGCAAAAACAGAATCACTGCAATTGTTTCCAACATGATGACACTCCTGCAAACAGGCAGGCGGCATAAGGCGGATAGCAATGCATCCGCCAGACCCACACCTGCCAGTACTTGGGTCCGCTAACAAAACCCCTGCTGCGTCGGCGCGCCTGGCTTCAGGGCGCTACGCTATTTTGTTAGCCGCTCTTATTCGCTGTACAGGTCGGTACCGTAGAAGTCATGGACGATACTGGCCCAGGCCGGGTCGGCCATGTCTGGCCACTGATCCTTGTCAAAACCTGGTGCGTGGATAAAGCGCTCCTTGCTGATATTTAGCATGAAACGTTTGTTGATGGGGTCCAGCACCAGCGCTTGCCACGGCACGGCAAACAGCTTTTCGCCCAGCCCCATGAAGCCGCCAAACGCCAGCACCGCATACGCCACCTGGCCGCTGCTGACATTCAGCATTATTTCCTTGATGTCACCCAGCACCTCGCCTTGTGGATTCAAAACAGCGTCACCTGTCAGCGTGTTTGCACCCATCAGATAGGGCCCTGGCCCGCCGGTGTTGCTGCTGGTGCGATTGCTGCCATCCGTATTGAGCTGCATCTGGTTCATCACTTTCTCCTTAAACCGAAGCACGGCTTGCTTCTGCCGTAGCCAAAGGGATTGCTGGCTACTGCTCCGGTTTACGCCATCCGTTTGCGCTGCACTGTTCGGCAGCACACCCAAGGCCGATAAATCCACCGGCACAATATATTGCCGAGGTGTGCGCTGGCGTACAGACCCGCCCGGCGGGCAAGTCCTACCCTGACTGCAGACCCATCACACAGGAGAGTTTCATGGACAAGTCAGCCGAGCAGGACAAAACCCCTGCCACCAAACAGAGCGCAGTAGAGGAGTCGGTCGAGATCAGTAAGCAGGACGCTAGCTTTCATTTTCCCAGCGTCGATGAACTGAAAGGCAAATGGAAGGAGCATGTGGGTGCGGCCAAGATTGTCTGGGGGAAATTGACCGATGACGAACTGCTACGTGCCGAAGGTGAAGCGCAGAAATTGATCGGGCTGATCCAGCAGCGCTATGCCATTACGCGTGAAGAAGCCGAGCGCCAGGTAAAGCACTTTCTGGACAAGCTCAAGTAGGCGCGGGATGTCATTTTCACGGCCGCAATGTGCCCGGCCTTTGTCTTGCCTCTACCCATATCGGAGAACTGCATCATGAAAACTCTACCCCGCCAGCGGCTGCCCGCCACCCTGGTCGCCTGCCTTGTGCTGCTCAACTACAGCCCGGCCCAGGCGGCAGCAAGCAATCAGGACTTGCAAGATGCACGCCAGGAAAGCCAGCTATCCACTACTTACACCCTGAATCCATCGCTGCGCGATCAGGACATCCGGGTGCTGGTGCATGAAGGCAAGGTCACGCTGACCGGTACGGTGGAGGAGGGGGTAAAAAAGGAGCTAGCCAAAGAAATTGCCCTGGCTGTAGCTGGCGTCACCAGCGTGGACAACCAACTGCAAGTCAACAGCGATTTTGTGCCGAGCAAGTCCAGCGCCACCCGCAGCTATGGCGAATTGACCGACGATGCCACCATTTCCGCAGCAGTCAGATCCAAACTGCTGTGGAGCAAGTACGCCGATGGGCTTGCTGTGGCGGTGCATACCAAGCTGGGCAAGGTCAGCTTGCAGGGAACAGCCAGTAGCCCCAGTGCCAGTCAGGCAGCTACCCGCATGGCAAGTAGCACACGTGGTGTGGTGTCAGTAGACAATCAGCTACAGATCAGCACCGTCAAACCCACGCTGGCCGAGTCGGTGAAAAACTCCACCCAGCACGCCGAGCAAAGCATCTCGGACAGCTGGATTACCACCAAGGTGAAATCCAGCCTGCTGTACTCCAGCCATGTGGAAAGCTCCAGTATCAACGTCAAGACACGTCATGGCGTGGTGGCCCTCAGCGGTCGGCTGGGCAGCAAAGCCGAGCGCGCACTGGCGATTGAACTAAGCAAGAACGTGCGCGGCGTCAGGCAGGTAGATGCGTCCGCCTTGTACTTGTTTGGTCAATAGCCATCACCATCGGATCGCCGGGACGGGATCAGGAGCAAACACCATGCGCTACATACTGGTTGGCATTTCCCTGTCCCTGCTGCTTGGGCCCATCACCACCCTGCAAGCTCAAACCCGTCTTCAGTTCAGCATCAGCAGCTATCCCTCCCTGATCCTCATTCCGGGTTATCCGGTGTATTACGACCCTGCGCAGCAGCTCAACTACTTTTTCTATGGCGGCCGTTACTGGGTGTTCTATGAAGATGGCTGGTATTACAGCAGCTGGTATAACGGGCCATGGACACCGATGGCCGCAGACTTGGTGCCCGTGTTCATCTGGCGCATTCCCTTGCGTTATTACCATCATCGCCCGGCCTATTTTCAGGGCAGGAGCGCCAATGAAGCGCCACCCTGGGACCAGCACTGGGGGGCAGGCTGGAGTCGCAACCACCCGGATTGGCAGCAGTGGAACAGGCAATCTGTACCGCCAGCCAGCCCGCTGCCCGACTATCAGAAACAATATGGCGGCAACCGCTACCCGCATTCGCTCAAGCAGCAGTCCACGCTGGAGCATCAACAAGCAAGACAGCACGGTACTGACCGCGATCCTCCCGGACTCGCCACTCCCGATGCGCAGCCGCGTCCGTCGCCACGGCCCATGCTAGACCCTGCGCGCCATGCAACGCCAGCCATGCCGGATAACAAGCACCCGATGAACGCGGATCAGCCGAATCGTGCCCGCTCAGCGGCGCCGCCCCCACGCCCGGCCAGACCCGCTGATGGCCATGCCGAACCCATACGCAAACCCGCCGGGCAGGCCGGTTCAGCTGCCGCGCCAGACAAGCCGGAACATGCCATGCTCCCGCAGCGGCCACCCACAACGGATGAGCTCAGGCATCGCCCAGGTGCAGAACCCTGAATCCAGCACGGCTTGCTGCTGCCGCAGGCCGGTCGCTTTGCATCTCGCAACTCTGGCTGGCCGGGTAGGCCAGCTCCTTGTGCAAGGACATACAGCATGATCTGGCAACAACGCATAGAACGCCTGGCCTGCCAGCTACGGCAGCACAGCCCCTTGCCGGCGCGCCTGGTCTGCAATGGCCAGGCCATTGATTTCGGCCAGTTCGAGCAGCCATTGGTGACCATGCACATCCGTAAGGCCGCCGGCTTGCGCTACTTGCTTTCCCCGCGGCTGGACCATCTGGGCGAAGCCTATGTCCGGGGACTGGTCGATCTCGACGGCAAACTGGATGACATCATCGAGATGGCGCATTCCCTGGCGTGCCGTGGCAAGCCCTATCCCTTGCAGCGGCTGGCCGGGCTGCTGTTTCAGCATAATCGTCGGGCTGATCGCCAGGCCATTCAGTACCACTACGATGTGTCCAACCACTTTTACGCACAGTGGCTGGACCCGGAAATGGTGTACTCCTGCGCTTATTTTTCCGAGGGTGATGAAACACTGGCGGCAGCACAAATCAAGAAAATCGACCATATCCTCACCAAGGTGAGGCTGCAAAGCGGGCATACCTTGCTGGATATCGGCTGTGGCTGGGGTGCGCTGGTCATCCGGGCGGCACGGCAATTCGGTGCCAGATGCCTGGGCATTACCCTGTCACAACAGCAGTTTGAAGAAGCCACACGCAGGGTAAAGCAGGCCGGTGTGCAGGATAGGGTAGAAATCAGGCTGATGGATTATCGCGATGTGTCCGGCAGTTTTGACCGGATTACCAGCGTCGGCATGTTTGAACACGTCGGCATCAAGGGGTTGGCCGACTACTTCAGGCAGATAGTGAATCTGCTCAGTCCGGATGGGCTGGCATTGAACCACGGCATCACCTCGGTCAGCACCCGTCAGCGGGACGCCCCATTCGGCGCCGGCAATTTCATCGACAAATATGTTTTTCCCGGCGGCCAGTTGCCCCATATCGGCACCACGCTAAGCACCATGCAGCAGGGTGGTCTGGAGGTGCTGGATGTGGAAAACCTGCGCCGTCACTATGCCTTGACCCTCAGCCTGTGGTCGCAGAATTACGAGAAGAACAGCAGTAGCATCCGCCAGGAAATCGGCGAGGAACGCTACCGTATCTGGCGCATTTATCTGGCCGGGTGTGCCTATGCCTTCCGTAACGATGTAGTCAGCATTTACCAGATTCTGTGTCAGCCCGCAGGACGTCCTGCCGATACCTTGGCATGGTCCCGCCAGTATATGTACGAGTGAGTGCCATTGGATAAACACGGCTACAGCCCAGCGCACCTTGTTAGCGGTACAGCATGTTGCAGCCAAATATGACCCCTTAGCGAAACAGGAGTCGCCATGTCTGAAGATGAAATCCTGCACCAGATTCTGACCCTGAAAGGTAGCCACCAAGGCGTAACGCTGGCCGGTTACTGGCTGATGATAGGCTCAGCCCATGTACCCATGCGCTTTACCATTGATGATGTCCGGGAGCTGGATGGTAATGGCCGCGCCATTTTTCACTGCATCAGTGCGGGTGTCGCATCCCGACATATAGGCAGGCTAAGTGAGGAGACCATTGTCCAGCTGTTTCAGATCATGCTTGCCCACGAGAGCGGCGCGACCCGCGGGGTGTGCAAGCTGTTTGACCAGTTGGTCACGCAGCCGGCCTCGCCGGCTAATCAACACGGCATGCCTACACATTTCCATCGCCGCTGCTGAATCATCGCCAAGCCGTATCAAGATAAAAGTCCGCATGGTGCGGACTTTTATCTTGATACGGCATCATGCAGTCAATCCAGCAGGCTGCGCATCTCTTCTGCATGCTCTTCTTCCTGTGACAGAATCGTCGTCAGCAACAAGCTGGTGGTGGGATCGCTATCCTGCAATTCCTGAATCATTTTGCGATAGGATTCGATGGCAATACGCTCAGCCACCAGATTGGCCTTGATCATGGCCTGGATCTTGTCGGTGTAGTCATACTGGGTATGCGCATTATTCAGCAGGTTTTCCGGATCAAAATCAGGCTTGCCATTGAGCTGAACAATACGCTCTGCCAGCATATTGGCATGCAGCATTTCTTCCCGGGCATGCTGCATGAACTCGGCTTTCAATGCGGTATTGGATAGTCCAACCACCGTGTAATAGAAGCGGGTATAGCGAAGAAAGCAGACCAGCTCGGAAGCCAGGGTGGCATTGAGCAAGGCAATCAATTTGTGACGCTCGCCTCGATAGCCTTGTGTTACCGCACCATCTGTCATTTTCTTGGCAGCATTGCTGCTCATGTCCTGTTCAGCCCTGCTGGTGGAGTTGTCCTTGTCGTTTTTCATCAGCAAAATTCCTTGATTATCAGTTCAAAACCCCTGCGGCTGGCTGGTTTATAAAATGATAAATAGTGACTGCAGATTTTTAATTTCCAACAGGCATCCGCTCAGTGCATACTGAACAGTAATTCTATTTTTCTGCCGGGAGGAAGCGAGAATGAAGGCGGTAACAAGCGGATGGCTACCACTATCATTCCGATACGGCAGCCATGTGCTTGTTAATTATTGCTTGGGCTTGGTAGAGGTACCCTGTTTGGCATCATGCATGCTGCCCACTTCCTTCGGTGCAGCCTGCTTGCCTGGGTCGGTTCTGGGGGAGGTCTGGCCTGTCTTTTCAGCAAAGGCCGGAGCAGGCTGCTTTATTGTTGATGTAGACTTGTTCTGGTCTGCATCAGCAGGTTTTTGATTTTGCTGCTTGTCATTGAAGTTGCTCATGATCTTTACCTCTGAAATGCTGCCCGGTGTGAAAACACAAGGTCAACATATACATTATGCTGGCCCGTCAGCGAAAACTCCGTGCGCTATCCCACGCATGAGGATATAAAATGATTGGCTATGAATGTATATAAAAAGCCCGCCGAAGCGGGTTTTTTAATTGCCTTGCCAGTAATTTGGCAAGGCTGTCAGTATTATTTGGCGGAACAGTCGCTGGCGGCCTTTGACTGTTTGTGCGCAGATTCACTGCTTTGCAGTGCACTAGCCGATTTAGCCTTGGCTTCATCGAGTTTCTTGTTGTCATGACTATCTGCTGCCTTCATGTGAAGATCGGCGCAGGCTTTGTGTTCGGTTGCAGCGGCTTTATGTGCAGTGCTGGGGTTGGTGTTTTCCAGTGACATGATATTTCCTTTTCAAAGAGAAGAGTGTTCATGCCGAATGGACTATCAGGTAAATATGTAACATTCGGCATGAGAACAGTATGACTCTTCAGGAGATATGGCTCTGTGCAGCATGACACATAAGGACATAAAAAATTGAAGAAGGAGTCATATAACTGTTGGCTAGAGATTAAGCCGGGAAACCTTCGTTCCCTGCAAGGAAACATTGAACATCAATCCGCCATTGGTCAGCACGAATCCCACGACTGGTGCCTTGGCTGTTTCAGTATCGACAGAACCATCTGCGCCAATAGTCAGCAGGGCTACATTGGCGTCAACGCCAGCAGTCCAGCCATTGCCCTGGCGGAAATGATCCAGTGCCTCTTGGGTCATGAACAAAAAGATAATGGCTTTGGATTGTGCACCCGCCTGAAAGCCGATTGAACCAGTCATGGTTTTGTAATAGCCAGCCTGTTCATTGCCAATGCGCAATTCACCTTCGCCATACGCGCCCCCTACCATAAAGCCTGCGGTGAGTACGGATGGAAACACCAGAACGCCCTTGGCTTTTGCCACCAGCTCTCGCGAGCCTTTCGCCTGGTGATAGAGGTCATTTAATGTTTCCTCGGCATTGGCATCGATAGCCTGGCGTTTCGAAACATGGCTAGCCTGATTCGCTGGCATGGTGGTAGTACAAGCTGTCATGGACATGCCGAGTAATAGGGCGATGCAGAGACGTTTATTCATGATCATTCTCCGGTGTGCGTGGTAATTCATGTGTACGGCAGAGCGCTGCCGCGTGACTGAGCGAGAAATGTGCAGAAAGAATGAATATGTCAGTGGCTACGGTAGTTTTCCGGATGGGCTGCAATCGCCTTGCCTGCATATTCATCTGCTGCGGCCCGCTCGGCATCACTCAGTGTTGGGGTAGGGGGCGGCTGCTCACTCATGTCGCCAGCCGTTTCGGCTGGGGCTGGGGCCTCCGGGGCCGGCATATTCGTCGGGTCATTTTCAGTCAGCATGATCGGGGCGGCTTGGCCACTCATCATCATGGACAATAGAAATATATTAAACATGGATAGACTCCGGTTATCACCAATCAATACACAGGAAGTCTGCAAATAATGCAGAGCTCGGATATGTCATCCGAAGGCTGATAGGTGGCAAGAAAATCAACCCACAAATACGACTGTGCTGCAGTATGCCAATGCAGTCTGTGCGCCAGCGCACCGATATTTGATTGAATGAATATAGAGCCATCACAGAATGATATTCTGTTAATTGAAATTATTTGGCGGTATGAAGTGTTCTTTGAAGGTTGTTGAAATGCTGGCGTATCGCACTCGGATCAGCGACGAGGCTGACAAACACGCGGAATGGAAGGGCGCAGGATGAGCGGAGCGGACGGTTATAACGAAGCTTTATTCACGACCATAAGGCTTGAGGAATTCGTCCCGATCAACCACCTGCTGCGACCGATCCGTGCCTG
The DNA here is from genome assembly GCF_016429115.1 of Aquitalea sp. ASV15. Classification (NCBI taxonomy): domain Bacteria; kingdom Pseudomonadati; phylum Pseudomonadota; class Betaproteobacteria; order Neisseriales; family Chromobacteriaceae; genus Aquitalea; species Aquitalea sp. ASV15. Next base: position 176,063 of record NZ_JAELTZ010000001.1, read on the forward strand.
GCTTAACGAAGCCCTCACCAAAATTGATGCCCGGTTCTCGGCAATGTACGAGGCCGATGTCTGAATCGCCCTTGCTTTTCTAGATACCTTATCGGCTGCAATCAATACGAAAGTACGCATTCGTTGACTATTTAAGTGGTCCCCTGGCGCGGGCTAGAGCCCGCTGACCGGTTACTGACACATACCAGACCGTCGCGCGAAGAGTGACTAACTTCCGCTTTGGCCGACCAACTGACGATTCGTCAACTTGGTCGGCAGTAGTTCGGCCTTTCCCGACATACATGCGGCATTGTACGCTGTGCTTCATGAGGCTACCGAAGAGCTACACAACCCAGATCCGGGTCGCTTTACCCGCCGCAGTATGAGAGATGCGGAAGAGATCATCCGCATTGCAGCGAAAGACTTTTTGCATACCCCAGGGCTATCGATTGAAAAACGGTATATGTATACCGATCTCTTCGATCTTTTGAACCTTGTTTCATCTCTCATGTATGAGGGAACAAAGGGAATTGGTCGTCTTGTGTTAGTAGATCCGGATAACGAGTCGGTCGATTTTCTGGCAAAATTTGCTGAACCGGTCCCTATTCGAAAACCACGATGGGTTCGAAAAGTATTGCAGATGGCATCGACAGGTGTTGTCATCATTGCTGACAGTGAGCACATTTACGGATTGGGTAGCTTGAAGAAGTCGCATGATCCTAGTGCTCAAGACGCTTTTACGATCGATTTCTTAGATCACTATCACTGGGAACTCCGCTGCGGCCCCCAAGTTTTAATTCGAAGCCGCTATGCTGTACCTAGCCTCCCGCAAGAGCCTTTCGATAAGAAAACCTTCATCGCAAACTATGTCCGGCTGTTTCCTCAAGCATTACAAGAAGATGGACTTCATCTGTGGGAGTTACTACAGGTTCAGCTTCGCCAGGAACACGGCAGTATGATCGTGGTGGCTGAGGATGCCGCGAGTGAAGCCCAACGGCTTCACAAGCAGGGAACTAATTTGGTACCAGTCCAAATTTCAGAGGCTTTGTTGCGAAGTGTTAGCGGGATTGATGGCACGATACTGCTTGATCCTAAAGGGCTTTGCCATGCGATAGGAGTTATTTTGGATGGAGATGCTAACGAAGAGTGCACTCCGTCCAGAGGATCCCGATACAACTCGGGTGTGCGTTACGCTCAGGCAAGCCGTCATCGGAGACTAGCGATTGTTGTATCCGATGATCGCACTATCGACATCATTCCCAGGCTCAGGAAGTTGGTGAGCCGCAGTTTGCTTGAGCGGCATGTTGCCGCCTTTGAAGCAGCTACTCTTGATAACTATCATGAGTCGAGAAATTGGCTGGATAATCACCGTTTTTATATCAGCTCTGATCAGTGCAACCGTCTTAACGCCGCGATCACTCGGTTAGATGACCTCCCGAAAGAAGTGGGCCTAATTTATCTTGGTACGAACTCGTTCGAGGCGCATCCTGATATGAACGAGAGTTATTTCATTGACTAGCCCTTGTAGGGCTTGTTTGAACCTAAGTGAGCACTATGCGGAAATTGTGGTAACTCGGACAAGCTGGGCGTTAACCATCCGATTAATATTACATCCTAATCACGGGGCTGTCTCTTATACACATCTCCGAGCCCACGAGACATTAACAAAAAAAGGGGGGGGGGGGGGGGGGGGGGGGGGGGGGGGGGGGGGGGGGGGGGGGGGGGG